>JAGTUV010000280.1 GCA_018224305.1 Gemmatimonadota bacterium | reverse complement strand
CGACATCGGTCAAATCCGCCCACGAGAACGTACCCGTCAGATCGACCCGGGGCGAGACCATGAAGCGGGCGCCCAGGTCCGTGCCGCGCAGCGTCGCCTCACCCATGTTGATGTACGTCAGCGCGATCGGCGGTCCGAAGTCGTTCGTCAGCTGATTGCCATCTGCGTCGTACGCGAACGTCGGCGTGGCTGCGTACGGATTCGCGATGATGATCAGCGGGCTCATGAAATCGGTGTACTCGGCTCGGAACAGCGCGACATCGAGCAGCAGCCTGCGCGCGATTACGCCCTTGTAGCCCAGTTCGACCGTCTGGTTCTCCTCCGGCACGAGTCCCTGATAGGTCGCAACAGTGGCGCCATCGCCGGTCCGTGAGCTGAAGCCGTGACGGTTGCCATAGACGCCGACAACGGCAGTGAAGTCGGGAATCCAGAAGTCGGTCTGGAGCGTGGTGGGCGACTTGAACGCGCGATTGTAACTCGCACGGAACGAGTGGTCCGTGGTGGGCTTGAACACGATCGCGGCCTTGGGGCTGAACTGTGCGTCGTACGCCTCGTGGTCGTCGTAGCGGCCGGCGACGACGAAGTCGAGCATCGTGTGCAGGGGTACCTCGAGCTGGCCGTACACGCCCTTCTGCGAGATCTTCAGGTCATCGCCGGTCAGCCGGTCCGTCAGCCACTGCCGGTCGCTGCTGACGATGTCGTGGCGATACTGTCCACCCCATACGAGCCGGCTGTTGAGCAGCTGCGGGATGCGGAAGTTGTTCTGGAGCTCGACGGCGTAGAGCTGGCCGTCGCTCGGCCAGTCGGACGCGAGGCGCGCAGTCTCATCGTCCATGCTCGGCGTGCGCGCCTTCGCCTCGGTGAAACGGTTCAGTGCATACGAGTCACCGGACTTCGACTGCGTGCGGTATGCGTTTGCGTACCAGTTCGGATGCGTCCATTCGAGCTGCGCAAAATTGTACTGCCAGCCATCGAGCTGGTTGCGGCCGACGTTCGTCTGGCCGACGCCGTCGCTCACGCTCATGCCGGTGCTCAGCTCGAACGTGCTGTTGTCCAGGTAGTAGTATAGACCGCCCACACCGCGCGTGACCTTGTTCGTCCAGTTGACCTCACCATCGGTGCCGGTCTCCTCCGTCGGTCCGATCCCGGAAATGTTGTATGTGAGAACGTTGCTGAAGTCGTCCGCGCGCTGGAACTCGACAGCCGCCTTGTAGCCGATGTTGCCGGCGACGCCCGCGTGCCGTGCCTGCACATCGAAGTAGCTGCGCGTACCGCCGGCGACTTCGATCTGCGTGCCGGGGTAGCTGCGCGGATCCTTCGTGGTGAGTGTGATCACGCCGTTGGACGCGTCGGCGCCGTACAGCGCCGCGCCCGGTCCGACCAGCACCTCGATGGAGGCCAGGTCGAGCTTGGGCACGGCCGTGAACGTGCCAACCGGCAGGCCGTTCTCCGGCAGCACCGCGATGCGGCCGTCCTCGATCATCAGCATGCGGTTGTTGAACGACGAATTGAAGCCGCGTGCATTGACCGCGGCTGCCGTGATGCCGACCTGGATGAAGTCGAGCCCGGTTACCTGCTTGAGCGCGCCGCTGAAGCTGTTACCGACGGTGTTCTCGATCTGCGAAGCATCGATGCGCGTCACCGTCGCGGGCGCGTCCTGCACCCGCTGCGCGCCGCGCGATGCGGACACGATCACGGAACTCAGCGCGAACGCCGTCGGCTGCGCCGTGATCTGGATGCGCACATCCTCGTCCGCACGCACCAGCACATTCGTGACCACGGCCTGCGCGAAGGCGAAGTGCGTCGCGCGCACCTGCCGCAGTCCCTCGGGCACGTTGTCGATGCGGAACGTGCCGCCCGTCCCGCTCACTGCGCGCAGGTTCGTCCCGACGACGGTCAGTTCCGCGTCGGCGATGGGTTGGCCGTCACTGCCACTGACGGTTCCGACGATCCTGCCGGTCGTCTGCTGACCCAGCACTGCGGCCGGTAGCAGAACGATCAGCGCGGCGGCAAACAACGTCCGCCATCCGAACATCCCTGTGTGGCACTTCATCGTGACCTCCGAGTGTGATGATGGCGCACAGCGGTCCACCGCTGCACTGCCGACTGACGTCCCTACGACCGCTTCGCCTTCCCGGCCTTCTTCACCGGCTCGTTCTGCTTCGCCTTCCCGGCCTTCTTCACCGGCGCGCGCTTCCGCACTGGATTCGCGCCGTCACCGGCTTCCTCCGGCACCCAGACGAGGGCCTCCCCGTCGAGCACCTGCTCGCCATTCTGATTGAAGCAGCGCGTGGCGAGCTGGACACGCCGCTTCTCCGTAACCACGCTCAGTACCTCCACGCGCGCCGTCACGGTATCGCCAATGAACACCGGCCTCATGAAGCGCAGAGACTGCCCCATATAGATCACGCCCGGGCCGGGCAGCTTCATCCCGAGCACCGCCGAGATGTAGCCGGCGCAGAGCATTCCATGGGCTACGCGCTGGCCGAACCGCGTGCCGGCCGCCGCGACGGCGTCCATGTGCGCCGGATTCATGTCGCCGGTCACGCCGGCGAACAGCACGACATCGGCATCCGTCACCGTGCGACGGATTTCCGCGTTCATACCTGCTGCGATCTCGCTGAACTCCATCACACCTCCATGATCAGGCGGACATCGGGATCGATGCTTCCGGCCGCATCCGCTCGCGTCAGCCAGGACACGCCGAAGAACATCAGGATGGACGAGACCAGGGCGAGTCCCGACACGGTCAGGCCGGTCGGGAACGAGTAGGCACCGAAATACGCGAGCGTCTCGAACAGCAGGGTGAGCACGAGACCGGTCGCAATGGATGCAATGGCACCCTGGCGGGTCGCGCCCTCCCAGTTCAGCCCGATCGCGAGCGCCGGCACGAGCGTGGAGCCGAACAGGCCCCAGCCGAAGATGCCCAGGAACGCGACGAGCGTTCCCGACACCTGGGCGAGCAGTGCTGCCGCGACGGAGATGACCACCGTCGAGATGCGCCCCCAGCGCAGTTCGTTCTTCACGCGGCGGTTCAGCGCCACGGGCAGGTCGTGCGTGAGTGCAGCGGCGCCGATGTTCATGAACGAGTTGACCGTGCTCATGATCGCGGCAGCGACGCCGGAGAACACGAGCGCGGCGAGGAATACGGGCGTGAAGTGGAGGAGGAACGTCGGCGTTGCATCGTCCGCATTGCCGAGCGCGGCGAGGCTGCCGTTCGCGACCAGCGTCTTCACCGCGACGCCGACGCCGAAATACAGCAGCAGCGACACGATCAATGCGGCCGTCATGACCAGCGGGTACCACTTGAGCCGGCGCGGGTCGCGCAGCATGTAGAATTTGTGGACCACGTGCGGCTGGCCGAGCGAGCCGATGCCGAACACGAAGAAGAACGAGATGGCGGCGAGCGGCGTGAGCTTGCCCCACGGGCCCAGGAAATCCAGGTCGGCGGCGAGCAGCGTCTGCGAGATGTTCGCCATGCCGCCGCCGACATCGAGTGCGAACACGAACACGAGCACGGACGCGAGCGCCATCAGCGAGCCCTGGAATACATCCGTGTAGATGCCGGCAAGGATGCCACCGGACACGGAGTAGGCGAGCGTGATCCCCATGCCCAGCCAGATGCCCCAGCCGAGACCCGTTCCGAAGATCGCGTTGATGACCAGGCCGAGCGCGAGGATGTTCGTGGCCATGTAGCCAATGACCGCAATCAGGATCGCGGTACCGGAGAGGCCCTGCGCGAGACGGGAGCGGTAGCGCGCCCCGATCGCGTCGGGCAGCGTGTACAGCCCGCGCACCTCGCCCAGCAGCCGCATCCGCTTCGCCAGCACCCACGCACCCATCGAGTTCGTGATGGATGCGGGCAGCACGAGGAAGATCGCGCCAAGGCCGATCGAGTAGATCAGACCCGGCCCGCCGATGAACGCGAAGCCGGACAGCGTGGCGGACATGGCCGCGATGGCGAGCGCGAACAGGCCGATGCCCTGACCTGCGACGAAGAAGTCGCCAGCCGTATGCGTGCGCCGTGCCGCCCAGGCACCGATGGATGCGACGATGATGAAGTAGACGACGGCGACCGCCACGATGGTCGGCTGTGTGAGCGGCGGCAGCGGCGCAGCCTGGAGGAGCGCGATCATCGCAGCGTCTCCCGTGCAAGGGCTGCGCGCGTTGCTTCGGCGCGGAGCGCACTGGCTTTCTCGCGCACCCGCAGCAGATCATCCTCCGACAGCGTCATGTCATCGAACGTGCGTGCGTATGCGACGGGCAGCACGAGCATGGGCAGCAGGCCGACCCCGAACAGGATGATCGCGGCGCGGCGCGGCAGCCCGAGCCACAGCGGTCCGTCGATCGTCTCCGGCGGCAGCGCCAGTGCCAGGCCGAAGCCGCCGAAGACGACGATCCACGTGAACGCGAACGGGAACGCGAGGCGGCCCGGGCTGGTGAGCGCGGAGCGCAATGCGCCGAGCATGATGGCGGCGAGCATGATCGTCGCCGTGCCGAACGCGAGCAGCCACGCCGCCCATGCCGGCGCGCCGCCGGGCAGGAATGCGCTCGCGTACGCGACCGCGATGAGGACCGCGGACGCGACGAAGAGGACGAGGGCAAAGCGATGCGTCATCGTGCTTCCGTGTAAAGGGCATCGAAGCGATCGTGGAACTGCTGAGCAATGACGTCGCGTCGCAGTTTCAGCGTGGGCGTCAGCTCGTTGTTGTCGGATGAGAGGTCGCGGTCGAGCAGCACGAACCGGCGCACACGCTCCGGCGCGGACAGGTCGCGATTCACGTCCTCGATCAGGCGCTCGACCTCGCCCAGCACATCGGGATGCTCGAGGAGCGCCGGCCACGACACCGCGATACCATGCGTCGCCGCCCACTGCTCGACGGCCGCGCGGCGCAGCGTGAGCAGTGCGGAAATGAACTTGCGGTTCTCGCCATACAATACTGCCTGACCGATCAGCGGCGTCTGTGTCAGCCGCGCCTCGATCGGCAGCGGTGCCACCTTCTTCCCGGTGGAAAGCGCGATCAGTTCCTTGCGTCGACCCGTCACGCGCAGCATGCCGTCCGCGTCGAGCGTACCGAGGTCTCCGGTGTGCAGCCACTCGCCATCCGCCGTGAATGCTGCGGCGGTCGCAGCGGGATCGGCGTGATAACCATCGAACGTG
>JAGTUV010000279.1 GCA_018224305.1 Gemmatimonadota bacterium | reverse complement strand
CGACGCAGATGTTGCAGCCCTTGCACGTCTCGGGGTTGATGGTGACGGACAGCAGACCGCCCGTCCCCTTCTGCTTCGACTCGAGCATATCGTAGAATGGCGCCGTCTTCGCCACCGGGAACTGTGCGAGGATCGGCTGCACGGCGGCAAACTGCGTGTCCAGCTCAGCACGTCGCTCCGTGTCCCAGTCCAGCTTCGCGGCGACGTTTGCGTACGCAGCGCTCACCGCGTCGCCGAAATTGCTGAAGTCGACGGCGTCGACCACCTTGCGCGACTCCTTCGCGAGCGGCCGGGCGATCGAACGGATGCGCTCGATGGCATGGCCGCGCGCGGATGCCGACTTCATTGCGCCGTCGATCAGGTCCTCGACCGACGTGACGAGACCCGGGATCGCGGAGTCCGGGCACTGCGTCCAGCACTGCGAGCAGCCCGTGCACTTGTCCGCGAGGAAATCGGGCACCTCGAAACGAATACCGGTCATGTCCCGCACACTGCTGGATACTGCCGGCATGGCCGATATCGCGGAGAACGGATCGGCGATCTGGTCCTGGCCCACTGCGCCCAGAGCGCATACCTGCTCGAAGAAACGGCCGCCGCTGCCGACGCCCTCATCGAGCTGCTGCACATCCATCAGCCGTGGAAGGTGCGGCACGGCCGCGCGCGCATCCTCGTCATCCGCCACATCGACCGAAGTGTCGAGTTGGACCAGCTCGTCCCAGCCGCGACGGATCACGCGTACGTTGTCCTCGACCACGCGCTCGCCCAGCTTGCCGAACTTCTTTGTCATCTGGTCGCGGATGCCGTCGAAGACCTGCTGCTCGGACAGCTTCTCCTGCACTGCCAGTGGCGACGCACGGAAGAACGCGCCCATGAACGCCGCGCCCTGCATCCGGTAGCGCAGCTCCGGGTCGGACGCCTCCTCGCCCGCGATGCGGAAGCCATCGAGTACGTGGATGGCGATGTTGCGATGGCGGATCTGCCGGCGGGCCCAGGCGGGCAGCGCTGCCCACGCCTCTTCCGGCGTCTGATCACTCTGCATCACGAACACGCCGCCTTCGGCCATGCCGGACAGCGGGTTCGAGTGCCGGAACACGTTGGGGTCCGGCGACAGCACTACGTTCACGTGGCGCAGTTCGCCGTTCAGCCGGTTGCGATCGCGCGAGAGAGTCGCGTAGAACGTCGTCGGCTGACCCTTCTTCTCCGAGCCGTACTTCGGATTGGCCTTCACGTGCAGGCCCGCCAGCTCGAATGCCGTCAGGGCGACGTTCTTACCCGTCGTGATTGCGCCCCAGCCGCCGACCGAGTGGATCCGCAGCGAGATCGCGCCGTCCGGCAGCAGGTTCGTCTCTTCTGCCGGCTGCAGTGACAGATCGCCGATGTCGGGATACGACTCCAGCAGCTGCTCCTGCCAGATCTGTAGCTTCGGCAGTTTTGTTCCTTTGCGAACGAAGTCGATGCCGAGATAGAACTGCCGCTGACCGCGTCCGTCCGGCAGCATGTTCTCCACCGCGGCGATGATGTCCGCCGGCTGAAGGTCGCGGCTGCCGAAGCCGAAGCCGCCGGAGTAGAAGTCCGGCACATCAGCGGCATTCACCCGGCCGATGCCGGCGTGAGGCAGACGGCGCCATGCGGCGCGACCGTTCTCGACCGCACGACCGAGTGCGGCGCGCATCTCGCGCAGCAGCGGCGCATCGACGGCCAGCGGCTGATCCGTCCGCTCCAGCACGGTCACCGCGCGGCGGCCGCTCAGCATCCTTGCCACGATGTCAGCCGGGAACGGCCGGAACATCGTCAGGTTGAGCACACCGACACGGAGCCCGCGCGTCTCGCGCAGATGGTCGGCGACCGCCTCCATGTTTGCGACGACCGAGCCCTGCCCTGCAAGAACGTATTCCGCGTCCTCCATGCGGTAGCCGGACGCGCGGGCGTACTCCCTGCCGGTGAGCGCTGCGTACTCCGACATCGCGCGATCCGTCAGCGCGGGGATGTGGTCGAAGTAGAACGGCCGCTGTGCAGCCACGCCCTGCGCGTACGACTCCTGGTTCTGGACGACACCCAGCATCGCCGGATAGTCGTAATCGAACATCTCCGGAATGCGGCGCCGCGTTGCACCGAAGACCATTCGCTGCGCCGGTGTAGGCGCCTCGATCATGTCGGCGGGGTCGCCGAGGTACTCGCGGATCAGATCACGCTCCGGCACGAGCAGCGTCTCGATGACGTGGCTCGTCAGGAACCCGTCCTGCGCGCAGATCCCCGGATTCAGCGACAGCTCCGCAATGCGGTGCGAGATCAATGTCAGGTCCGCCGTCTCCTGCACGTCCTTCGCAAAGACCTGGAAGAATCCGGTGTCATCGACTGCGTGATAATCGTCATGACCGGCGTGCACGTTGAGCGAGTGCTTCGTCAATGCGCGGGCGGCGACATTGAGCACGTATGTCAGCCGCTTGCCAACTGCCGGATACAGCGATTCGTGCATGTACGCGATACCCTGCCCGCTCGAGAAGTTCGTCGCGCGCATGCCCGTCATGCTCATGCCTGCCGTCACCGCCGCGGCAGCATGCTCGCCCTCGGGCTCGAAGAACAGCAGCCGCCGGCCGAACACGTTGAGATCGCCGGCCGCCACCGCCAGGGCCCAGCCCTCTCCCATCTGCGTCGATGGCGTGATCGGGTATGCGCCCGCCGCGTCGCTGGCGGCCGTCTCCATCAGCACAACCGCCGTACTGCCGTCCGCGGCGTCCGCTACGCCCGGATACTTCGGCGCTGGCTTCGGTGTCTCCGGCTGCGACCTGTTTCTGAGCATCATGTCACTCCACCCGCTGTGAGCACCTCGAACTGTGCGCCTTCGATCCACGCAATCGCGCCCGTGGGGCAGCGTGATGTGGCGCGCTGGTGTTCGAGTTGGATCCTGTCATAGTCGATTACGGCGAGGCCCGACCGCATTGAGATCAGTCCCTCCGCCGCATCCTGTACGCACCGCCCGCACGCGTTGCACGCTACCGAACACACGTTCGTCGCCGCATCTCCGCTCAGCAGACTGCGGCACTGCACGATCAGGTGGCTGTCGAGCGGCAGGATCGTGAACAAGTCGAGCGGGCACGCGACTACGCAGTCGTTGCACGCCGTGCACTTGTCAACATCCACGACCGGCAATCCCGTCGGCCCCATCTCGATCGCGTCGAACGTGCACGCGACGGCGCAGTCGCCCAGACCGGTGCAGCCCCACGTGCATCCCTTCCCGCCGCCGCCCACCGTGACCGCCGCCGCACAGCTGTTGATCCCGATGTACGACGCCTTGAACGGCGCGACATCGTGACCGCCCGCGCACAGCAGCCGGGCCACCCGCTTCACCGCCGCACCGGCATCGACGCCGAGATAGGCTGCCACGTCCTCGCGCATGTCCGGACCCATCACTGTGCACTGGGCTGGCGTCACGACACCTTCGACCGTCGCTTCGGCAAACGCGCGGCAGCCGGCATAACCGCACGCACCGCAATTCGCACCGGGCAGCAGTTCCGTGACACCATCGATGCGCGGATCCTCCCACACGCGCAGCCGACGCTGCGCCACGGCGATGATCACGCCGAACGTGAGCCCGATGCCGCCGAGGATGGCGACGGACGAGAGGATCAGCATGCTGCTCATGTCACTCTGCTCGACCGGACGAGTGGGCGCATCACGCCTCCCGGCCTGCGGTATCGATCGTTGCGGCGCGCAGCAGCCAGCCGGCCAGCTGGTCGGCCGGCTCGGAGCCGGCGGGGGCCAGTTCTGCCTGCACCTGCTGCTCCGCGCGTACCATGTCAGCGAGCTGTGCGAGCTCGCGCAGCCAGCCCTCCTCCTCCGCCTGGCGGCGCGCGTTGTAGCGCCCGATCGCGCGCGGCGGGACATCCGGAATCAGATCGACGTGCAGCCTCTTCGACAGCATGGCGCCGCGTGCGGGGTCATGCGTGAAGCGCGCACAGCCATCCGGCAGCACTGCCGCGATGCCGGCGCCCTGGAAGTCGCCCAGGCCCGAAACTGCTTCCGGGTCCGACGTCTGCATGACATATGTGTTCGGCGCGATCAGCCGCGCGAGCGGTGCGGCGGGCGCCGGCCCATTGACCAGCAGCACGATCTTCACTGCACCATCGAGATACTCGGACAGTCCGTCCGTCATAAGGTCGGACCCCTCGACTTCCACGACGAGCGGCGGCGCAAGCAGTCGCTCGGACCGCAGCCAGCGGGTGAAGCAGAGCGTGTCATCGGGCTCATTGATCTCCGCGCCCGCACGCAGCAACTCCACATGCCGCGCGGCATTGAACATCCTGCCACGGGCGGCGAGCGCGTTCCGGATGATGTCCCGCAGATCGGAGCCACGATCCACGCGGACGTTATAGAGGCTGTCGCCCTGTGCACGAAACGCAGTCAGCAGCTCGTGCACGCGACGAATCCGCGCCAGAGCCGCGGGCGACACGCTCGCGCCCCGGCCCACCAGCGCAGAGAACCGGTCGATGTCGATCCGGCCGGCCGCGAACTGACCGAGACGCGCCGCTTCCTGCGCCACGTGTTCGTCCACCGGCGCACTCTGATCAGCCAGGAACGTGTGCAGCTCGTCGATGGCGCTGGTGAGCGCAGCGTCGAATGCTTCGCGCGGCCTGCGCAGCGCGGCCAGTACTGTAGTCATGCGATCGTCAGACTGCATAGCGGTCGAGCTCCTCGTTCAGCAGTCGAATTTTCTGCTCCTTCGTCTGCGGCGCGACGCGTCGCAGATCGTTGTAACGGGGCCGCGACTCGTCGCGGAAGAACACGCCCAGCCGGATCGTGTCCGTGGGCTCAGCGAGCCGTCGCGCCGCATCGATGTCGCGTGGGTCGTGACGCAGCTGGCGCGTGTACATCTTGTCCAGCTCCGGTACCACCACACCGTCATCGTGCACCAGCAACTCCATCAGGTCCGGCTGCCGGACTGCGAGCTGGAAGATCTGCGGCGTGTAGACCGGGCAGCGCTGGAGAATGCGCACGAACGCGAAACCACGATGGCGATGCGCCGCGCGAAGCGTGGCGTACATGTGAGCGGGCGCCCATTCGGCAGTCTGCGCCACGAACGAGGCGTTCGTGATGCCGAGCGTCGCCTGGATCGGGTTGAGCGGCGGCAGGTAGCTGCCGCGGGGCTGCGTGTTGCTCTTCACGCCCTGCGGCGTGGTCGGCGATGTCTGGTTCTTGGTCAGGCCGTAGATGTTGTTGTCAAGCATCAGCGCCGTCATGTCGAGGTTGTAGCGCGTGGCGTGCAGCCAGTGTGCGGCGCCGATCGACGTGCAGTCGCCATCACCCATGACCACGAAGATCGTCAGCTCCGGACGGCTCAGCCGGATGCCCGTGGCGACGGGCAGTGCCCGGCCGTGAATGCCGTGGAAGCCGTACGTCTTCATGTAGTGCGGGAAGCGGCTCGAGCAGCCGATGCCGGACACGAACACGGTGTTCTCGGGCTGCAGCTGTTCCGCGACCAGCAGCCGCTGCATGGACGAGAGGATGCCGTGGTCGCCGCAGCCGGGACACCAGCGCGGCTGCGCGGCCTCGTACTCGCTCAGCGAGTAGACGTGGTCATCATCCGTGTGCCCGTGCAGCAGTGAGCAGTTCATACGTCTGCCTCCTTCGGCATGTGCGCGCGGATCGCGCGCAGAATCGCGCCAGGCCTCAGCGGCTCGCCGAGCACGCGCGTCCAGCAGTCCACGTCCACGAGCGTTTGCGCGCGCAGCAGCCACGCGAGCTGGCCGCGCCGGCGGTTCTGGTCCGTGATGTAAGGGTCGTCCGGCTCATCGCTGTAGTTGATCTCGACCGTCATCACGCGGCCGAAGCGCGCGAAGATCTCGCGCAGACCCGGCTCCATCGGTGACAGGAAGCGCAGGTGCAGCGAGGAGACACGCAGGCCGTCCGCGACCGCACGGTCGACCGCCTCTTCGATTGCGCCCTTCGTGCTGCCCCAGCCGACGATCAGCAGGTCACCCTCGTCCGCGCCGTGCACCTCCGGCGGCCGTAGCATTCCGCTCAGTACCGCCAGCTTGCGGCTGCGCATCGCCGAGCTGCGCTGGTTCGTCGCCGAGTCGTATGCCACGCGGCTCGACTCGTCGTGCGCGAGACCCGTCGTCGTGTGCATACCGCCCGGCGCGCCCGGTATGAACCGGCGTGACAGACCGGTCGCTGCGTCCCAGTCGTACGGACGCAGACCCTCCGGTACCGGCGAGAGGTCGGGCGGCGGCGCGAACCACTCCGCGACCGGCTCCGGCCGGCGGAACGGCTGCATGCCCGTCGCCAGGTTCGCGTCCGTCAGCACCATCACGACCATGCGGAACGTTTCCGCGATCCGGCGCGCCGTCACCATCGAGTGGAAGCACTCCTCGATCGTCGCCGGGGCAATCACGACGTGCGGTGCATCGCCCGGCTGCCCGAACAGCGCTGCCAGCAGATCGGACTGTTCCACCTTCGTCGGCAGTCCCGTGCTCGGGCCGCCGCGCTGCACGTCCACCACGACCAGCGGCGTCTCCGTCATGACCGCCAGCCCCAGGAACTCCGTCTTCAGGGCGAAGCCCGGCCCCGACGTGATCGTGAACGCCGTCTTTCCCGACCACGACGAGCCGATCGCGACACCCGCCGCGGCAATCTCGTCCTCCGACTGGTGAACGACCCCGCCGTACTGCTCGAAACTCTCGCTCAACTGGTGCGATGCCGACGTCGCCGGTGTGATCGGATACATCGCGATCAGATCCATGCCCGATGCAATCGCACCGTATGCAATCGCCTGGTTGCCGTTCATCACGACCCGCGACTCGGTCGTCTTCATCGCCGGGATGTCGAACCGGAAGTCCAGGTTCGTCGACGCCCAGCTCATTCCCAGTTCCAGCAGTGCGATGTTCTTCTGGTAGACCTCTTCCGACTTCTTGCGGAACGTGAACGCGATCTCCTCGCGGATCCGCTCCACGTCACGGCCATAGATCCACGCCAGCATGCCGAGCGCGAACATGTTCTTGCCCTTCTTCGCGTTCTCGACGACCGCCAGGCATTCCTTTTCGATCGGCACCTCGATGATGCGATAGGGCTTCGACGACAGCTCCTCCATCGCCGCGTCCCACTCCGCACGAATCCGTTCGTCCGCGTGCGTCTTCCACTGATTGTCCAGCAGGATGAGCGCATCGTCCGCGAGCGCGCCGAGACGATGCCGGCCCAGCAGCGCCTGCTCGTTGAACGCCACCATCAGATCCGCAGCATCACCCCAGTTCGACACCGCGTCCGAGCCGACACGTATTCGGATCCCGCTCGCACCCGCCGGTATCCGCGGCGGCGGCTGGATCT
>JAGTUV010000278.1 GCA_018224305.1 Gemmatimonadota bacterium | reverse complement strand
CGTCCCGGCAGTTCCCGTTCGATGACAGGGGCCTGGTCCTCATCCGTCACGGCACACCGCGCAACGTGATCAGCACCACTCACCGCGGTGTCCTGCCCAACGAAAGCTGGTTCTACGAGATCCCGGATCACGGCGGTCAGTACTTCCACTTCGTCGCCGCGCGGGGCACGCAGAGCTTCTCGCTCGTGCGCGACCTCATGGAGGCGATGGACCCGACGCCCGGGCTCGACAGCAACGCCCACGCCGGTGCGATTCTCTCGCTGATCGGCGACCGCGCCCCGCACGAGCCGCGGTACCGCGCGATCTTCGGCCGCCTCAACCGCATCCTGGCGCAGGCGCCCACGATCAGCCTGGAACACATCGAGATGCGCAACCTGCTGGAGACGGCCGACGCCGAGTACCGCAGGGGTGCGCGCGCCGCCATGCTCACGGACACTCACGCACGCGCATACACGGGCGACATGCCGTTCCATCACGACGTGTTCACGTTCCGCACGCCCGAGGCACGCACGGATCTGACTGCGGCATTCGCGATCCCCGCCGGCCTCCTCGAGCCGCGGGTGGTCGACGGCGGCATCGAGTACGCGGTTCAGCTCGCCGTGATCGTGACGGACACGCTGTTCGACCTCGTCACGCGTCGCGACAGCATCATGCGCTTCCGCTTTGCGCGCGCGCCGGCGCCCGACGCCCTCATCCGCACCAGTCTGACCATGTCAGCGCAACCATCCGACGACGCCGTCTATCGCCTGGTCGCCGCAGATTCCGGCAGTGGTCGTGGCCAACTCATCACGGGCACGAGCACCGTACGCGACTATACCGACACTGACGTCATGGTGAGCGATATCGTGCTCGCTCATCCCGACGCCGTCGGCGACTGGCAGCGCGGCGGGCAGACCTTCGCGCTGGCACTCCCGCGCCAGTTCGCGAGCGACCGCCCGTTCACCATTTACTACGAGGTGTACAACCTCACGGCGGGACGCACATTCTCCACCCGCATCACGGTCGACCCGGTTGGCCGGGGCGGCGTGCTCGGCACACTGCGCGGCCTGTTGGGCGGTGGGTCATCCATTGATGTGCGCTTTGATGATGTGGCGAACCCCGACGGCGACGGCGTCGTCACGCAGACGCGCGAGCTCGCGAGCGACCTGGCTCAGGGCACCTGGCGCATGTCCGTCACCGTGACAACCGCAGACGGTGCCAGTGCCGTAACGGAGTCGGTGTTCACTGTCGAGAGGTGAGGACACGGAGGTTGCATCCTGGCAGTGTCCGATCGAAGAGTCCGATCGATGAGGATGACCTCACCCTCGACGCTCATCCGGCGAGCACTCGCAGCAGCGCCCGCGCCTTCGCGAGTGTCTCCTCGTACTCCCTGCCGGGATCCGAGTCCGCGACGATGCCGGCGCCGGCCTGCACGTGCGCGACCCCGTCGCGAACGACGATGGTGCGGATCGCGATGGCGGTATCCATTGTCATGCCGCCGTACGCGAAGTAGCCGACGGCCCCCGCGTAGATGCCGCGACAAACGGGCTCCAGTTCATCGATGATCTGCATCGCGCGTATCTTCGGCGCGCCGGATACCGTGCCGGCGGGGAAACACGCGCGGAACACGTCCACGGCCGACATGCCATCGCGCAGCTCGCCCTCCACCTGACTGACGAGGTGCAGGACATGGCTGTACTTCTCTACGCTCATGAACGCCGGGACACGGACGGTGCCGAAGCGCGCGACGCGGCCGACATCGTTGCGTCCGAGGTCGACGAGCATCAGGTGCTCCGCGCATTCCTTGCGGTCGGCTAGCAGGTCCCTGACCAGTGCATCATCCTCCTCCTCCGAGCCGCCGCGCGGGCGGGTTCCCGCGATCGGCCGAACCGTGACGGTGCCATCCTCGACACGCACGAGCACTTCCGGCGATGAGCCGACGAGCGCGATGCCGTCCAATTCGACGAAGAACAGGTATGGCGAGGGGTTGAGCGAGCGGAGTGAGCGATAGAGATCGAACGGATCCCGCCGGACCGCGACACTGAGGCGCTGGCTCAGCACTACCTGGAACGCGTCACCCGCGCGGATGTAATCGCGTATCCGCTCCACATCGATCTCGAATGCCGCACGTTCGTAACTGCTGTCGAACGACACGTCCTCTTCCGCGTCGGGCAGCGGCAGCTGCGCGGGGCCGGCGGACTCGGCGAGCGTGCGCACGAGCGCATCATTCGTTTCGATGGCGGCATCGTAGCGACGGCGGAGTTCGTCCTCGTCCGTCACCCCGTCCACGTCCACCAGCGTCACGGCATGCGCACGGCCGAAAATGTTGTCGATCGCCAGGATCGTATCGGTGAACAGCAGCAGCGCATCCGGTACGTCGAGCGTAGCGGGAGGGGCGTGCGGCAGCGCCTCGATCCGGCGCACGACGTCGTAGCCGAGGAAACCGAGTGCGCCGCCCGTGAAGCGGGGCACGCCGGGCACGTCCGCGACCCGTACCGCCTTCAGCCGTGCGTCCAGTTCGCCGAGCGGGTCATCCGTCATGCGCGGCTCGCCCCATCCCGCGGCAGGTGTCCAGTCCCGCACCCGCCCGTCCCGGTCGAGCCGCCAGGCGCTCTTCGGCGCGGTCCCGACGAACGTGTAGCGTGCCCACTTCTCGCCGCCGACCAGCGACTCGAGGAGGAACCCGAATGGCGGACGGCGCATCTTATGGTATGCCGTGACGGCCGTATCGCCGTCGAAGAGAAAGGAGCGCATGAGCGGAACTGCCGTGGCGGTGCCGCTTCGCGCGATCTGCACGAACTCGTGCGGAGTGAGGTTGATCATGGCGGTGAAACTAGGCGTTCGGCGCCGGTTTGGAAGGATGCGACGCGATCCCGGGGTCCGCCGGCGAAGGTCCAACGGTTGCGCCGGCGAAGGTCCGGGGGTTCCGCCGGCGAAGGTTGGGGGCGTCCAACGGGAGAACGGGACCCTCGGGCCGCGGCTGTCCCCGATGCCTTCCGCCCCGCTGCCCGCACGCCTATCTTTCGCGTTTTGTCGCCGAGGACGTCGAGCAACCGAGATGAGCATAATGACAGAGACACGGCGCGGAGCGACGCGGCCGGCGGTCACGATGGAGCCGTACCGGCCGCCATATCTGGCCGCAGCAGTGGCGACTGCGGGCGTTTTCCTGCTCTACGTGATCACACTGGCGCCGACCACGGCGTTCTGGGATACGAGCGAATATATCGCGACTGCCACGATCATGGGCATCCCGCACCCGCCGGGCAACCCGCTCTTCGTGGTTTTCGCGCGCGCATGGGACCTCCTGCTCACGCCCCTCGGTCTGTCCACCGCCGTGCGCATCAACCTCTTCAGTGCGGCCATGGGCGCGCTCGCGCACGGCTGCTGGTTCCTGCTCGCCGACCGCATCCTGTCCTTCTACTCGACGGACCGGGTCTTCCGCCTGATCGGCGCGAGTGCCGCCGTGCTCGTCAGTGCGACGGCGTTCACCGTGTGGAACCAGTCGAACGTGAACGAGAAGGTGTATACGGTCACGCTGTTCACCATCGCTCTGTTGTCGTGGCTCGCCTTCCGTTGGCGCGACCACCTGGGCGAGGGCAAGGATGACAACCTGATCCTGCTCATGATCTTCATCCTCGCCCTGTCCGTCGGCAACCACCTGATGGCGTTCCTGGCCGCCCCCGCGCTCGTAGCGTACATCCTGATTGTTGCTCCGCGCACACTGCTGAACTGGAGGTTGTACGCGACGGGCATCATTGTCGCCCTGCTCGGCCTGTCCGTGCATCTGTACCTGCCGATCCGTGCCGGTCTGAACCCCGTCATCAACGAGGCCGACCCGACCTGCGAGACGGTCGGCTCGGCCATCGTGAGTGTCGCGACCATGGGCCGTGCCGGCTGCGCGGACCTGTCTGCTGCACTCCGCCGCAAGCAGTACGACAAGCCATCCGTGTTGAGCAATCCGGTCGCGTACTCGCAGGGCTACGATGTGCCCCGCAATGCGGAACTGCTCGTGGCACAGTTTGCAAACTACGGGCAGTACTTCGACTGGCAGTGGGCGCGTGCTGTGAACGGGCTATCGTCGTTCTTCCCGCCCGCCCGCGCGCTGATCACGCTGCTGTTCGTGGGCCTGGGCCTGTTCGGCGCGTGGTCGCACTACCGCCGCGACCGCACGAGCTGGGTGTACTTCGCACTGCTGTTTGCCACGCTTTCGTTCGGGCTCACGTTCTATCTGAACTTCAAGTATGGCTACACCTATCCGGGCGTGAGCCGGGACGTGACCGAGGTGCGCGAGCGCGACTATTTCTTCATCGTCAGCTTCTCGCTCTGGGGCGTGTGGGCCGGCATCGGCATAGCCGCGTTCTGGATGTGGCTCTCCGACCGGCTGGCGAACGGTGCCGATGCGGTGCGCACTGCCGTGTTCGACCGCCCTGGCGTGAGCGCGCTGCGGCCGTCATGGAAGACCGCACCGGTGCTCGTGCTCGCACTGATCCCGCTGTTCGCGAACTGGAGCTGGGCGGATCGCAGCTATGACTACGCGGCCCGCGACTGGGCGTACAACCTGCTCATGAGCGTGGAGCCGTACGGTGTGCTGTTCACGAACGGCGACAACGACACGTTCCCGCTGTGGTACCTCCAGGAGACGGAGGGCATCCGCCGCGATGTGACCGTCATCGTGATGAGCTATCTGAACACGCCGTGGTACGCCCGCCAGCTGCGAGACCTCACGCAGCCGTGCGGGCCGGGCGTCACTCCGGACAGTGACCCGACACGCATCATCTGCCAGCGGCCATACGACCCGTCGATCGGTCCGGACTTCTATCGGTCGCTGGTCACGCAGGGCGATCAGAGCGGTGTGAGCG
Organism: Gemmatimonadota bacterium; assembly: GCA_018224305.1. Lineage (GTDB taxonomy): Bacteria > Gemmatimonadota > Gemmatimonadetes > Longimicrobiales > RSA9 > SH-MAG3. The sequence goes on along the minus strand of JAGTUV010000278.1, from coordinate 625 downwards.
CGGACCCACGCCGTGGCGGCGCTCCGACGCAGTCGATCCTTCCGCTGAGCGATGCGGAGATCACCGAGATCACGAACACGCCACCATTCCGCCTGCCCCAGGACCGCGTGTTCAGCGCACACGGGATTCAGGCCGTGCTGCCGCAGAACACGGTGATGGTGCCGGCCAACTTCTTCATGGCGCAGATCATCCAGTCGTCGCTCGGCGACCGGCCGATCTACTACGCCATGACGACGCAGGCATACGAGGAATTGAACCTGAGGCCGTTCCTCATCCGGCAGGGCGTTGCCCTCAAGCTGAACAACGGCCCGGTAGAGCCGGACTCGGCGCGCGGCATCTACGCGGTACCGCCGAGCGGCCTCACAGGTATCATCGGACCGTACATCGACATGCCGCGCACGGAGACGCTGCTGACCGACGTATTCATGCATCGCGGCGGCATCCCGCAGGACTGGGGTCATTGGGTGGATGTCGCGACCGAGGGCATTCCGGCATACTACGCCTACTCGCACCGGGGCATGGCACTCGTCTACGACGCGTATGGCCGGATGGCGGATGCGCAGCGTCATCTGATGTTGAGCGATCAGTGGCTGGAACTGGCGAACAAGCGATTCTTCGCCGCCGG
>JAGTUV010000277.1 GCA_018224305.1 Gemmatimonadota bacterium | reverse complement strand
GGCCACCAACGGCGGCGGGTCCTTCCTCGTCGCGTGGGTCGTGTTCCTGCTGCTGTGGTCAATTCCGCTGATCCTCATCGAGTTCTCCATGGGCAAGGCAACGCGCGCCGGGCCGATCGGTGCGTTCTCCAGGCTGATGGGGAAGCGGTACGCGTGGATGGGCGCGTGGGTCGCATGGACGGCGATCGCGATCATGTTCTACTACTCGGTCGTCGCCGGCTGGACGATCCGCTACACCATCGCTGCGCTGACCGGCGAACTCGGGGCCGCGGAGCCGGGCGTGCTGTGGGAAGGGTTCTCGTACACGTGGGCTGCGGTCGGTTTCCAGGCGATGGCGCTGGCCATCGGCATCTTCGTGGTCGCGCGCGGCGTCCGCGGCATCGAATGGGCTACGCGGCTGCTGATCCCGAGCCTGTTCATTCTGGTGGTTGTGCTCGCGATACGCGCCGTGACGCTGCCGAACGCCGTACTCGGGCTGAACTTCCTGTTTACACCGACGTGGGAGGGGTTGAGCGATCCGCAGGTGTGGCTCCAGGCGCTCACGCAGAATGCCTGGGACACCGGCGCCGGCTGGGGCCTGATCCTGACCTATGCGGTTTACATGCGCAGGCGCGAGGACACGGCACTGAATGCGTTCGTGCTCGGCTTCGGCAACAACGCCGTGTCACTGCTGGCAGGCATCATGGTGCTGTGCACCGTATTCTCGCTGATGCCGGACGCCGCGAACCAGATCGTGGGCGCAGGCAACGAGGGTCTGACATTCATCTGGGTGCCGCAGCTGTTCGCCCGCATGCCCGCCGGATCCGTGTTCATGGTGCTCTTCTTCGCCGCCCTGTTCTTCGCGGCTGTGACCAGCCTCATCTCGATGATCGAGCTGGCGACGCGCGTGATGCAGGACATGGGCATGGCGCGGAGCCGTGCCATAGCGATCATCGGCACCCTCGGCTTCGTCCTCGGCGTGCCTTCCGCGTTGAACGCGGACGTGTTCGCGAACCAGGACTTCGTGTGGGGCGTCGGCCTGATGGTGTCGGGCCTGTTCTTCGCCATTGCCGTACTTCGTCATGGCGTGACGAAATTCCGCGAGTCGTTCATCAACACGGGTGATTCGGACATACGCATCGGCGCGTGGTGGGACTGGGCGATCCGGCTCGTCGTCGTGCAGGCAGTTGTCCTCGTCGGCTGGTGGATCTGGCAGGTGCGCTCCGAGGACATGTGGGGCGCCTTCGGCTGGGCCAACATGGCGCTCCAGTTCGCGGTCGCACTGGCGTTCTTCCTCGCCATCAACGGCTGGACAGCACGCAGGACGGGCAACGTCGCACCGCACGAGGACGAGAACCCCATCCTGACGATACCGTGACCCGTGACGTTCGAGGAGTTCGAGCAGCGGGCGTGGCAGGAATGGGAGCGGATACCGGCTGAGTACCGTGCCGGCGTCGATGGCCTGCGGATCGAGCGGGTCGCTCTGCCTCACGACTCGCTCCACGATGTGCACACGCTCGGCGAATGCGTCACGGAGAGCTACCCGTCCGAATACGGCGGTCCGGAGACCACGCGCTCGGTAGTCGTTCTGTACTACGGCTCGTTCTTCCGCCTCTCGCGCCATGACACGGACTTCGACTGGGAAGTCGAGCTGTGGGAAACGCTGACACATGAACTCCAGCACCATCTCGAGTCGCTCGCCCGCGATGATTCACTCGTCGATATGGACTACGCCGCGGACGAGAACTACAAACGCTATCAGGGCGAGCCGTTCGATCCGCTGTTCTTCCGTCACGGCGTCCCCGGCGCGGACGCCTGGCTGCGCGTGGAGGACGAGTTCTTCCTGGAACTGAAGCGCTCGGCGGGAGCGCACGCCACGTTCACGTGGCACGGCCGCTCCTACCAGGTCGCTGTGCCCGCTGTGCCGGCCGACGTACTCATCCTCTCCGTAGTCGATGGGGTGCCGGACGCACCGGGTGCGCTGCACGTCGTCCTCGTGGAACGCGCGGGCTGGCTGAGCTCGCTGCTTCGACTGCTGCGGCCAGAGGCCCCGCATGTAGTCGAGCGGGATGTGCATGCCGTCGCCACATGACGGTGCCGGGCGCGCGACACAACACTAGTATGCAGCCATGAGTGATGCTACCGACGCGCCGCGTCCCACGCCGTACCAGCTCATCTTCGGGCCGGATGTATTCGATGGTTCCCGTTTCGAAGCCATCCGCGAACAGGCCGACGCACAGCACGCGCACACTCCGGACCTGCTCTTCATGCTACCGGCGGCCGGCGAACTCCTGCGCGAGCTGGCGCCGCCGGAAGGCGGCAGGGAGAGCGTTGCGCAGGTGCGTGCCCTGCTGTTCGGCGCGTACCGGTACTGGCGGCATGGTAGGCACGTCTACCGCATGAGCGGACCGCTGCTGCGTGAGCTGCTTGCACCGGGCCACGAGCCGACAGCGTCGCCGCGGCCCCCGGCGCCGGCCGGGTACGTGCATCTGCCGCGCAACGTCGTCTGGGCGCGCGTCTCGGAGGACGCAGCACCGGAACCCGTGGACGGCTTCTTCTGGAGTGTGCCGTCGCGCGACGAGGCGCATGAGGATGCACAGGCTGCCTCTGCCGGGCGGCTTGATCTGCTCTTCGCGCTCGGCGTGCGGGCCAACCGGCCCGGCATCAGTCTGTTCGACGTGGCGCTCGACGCAACGGCGCAACTGGAGGAGTGGGCCACGGTCAAGGTGCGTCCGGAGGGTGATGATTTCGCCAATGTACTGCCGGGCGGGGAACTGCAGGACTACCGGGCGATCACCACGCGGGCCGAGGCGCTGAAGCTGGCGGCACTGTGCTTCGCGCGCATTGCCGATCCCGCCTGGAGCTGGCCGGGCGTCGAGGAAGCGGAGGAAACGGTGCACAGTCCGGCGGATGGATAAGCACGCCGTTGCCATGGTGCTCGAGGAGATCGCGACGCTGCTGGACACGACGGGCGACAACCGCTTCAAGGCGCGCGCGTTC
>JAGTUV010000276.1 GCA_018224305.1 Gemmatimonadota bacterium | reverse complement strand
TAGCGATCGCGCCAGACGCCCTCGCTCAGCAGCACTACGTCGGCATTGCCCGGCTCATTCTCGCTCCCGTGGAACAGACGCCCGCGCAACGGCGCAACACCCACCACTGCGAAGTAGCCCGCGCTGATCCTCGCGCCCGTGAGCTGCTCCGGCTCGCCCGACCCCGAGAAGGTTGCACTGGTATTCGTGAACATTGCCACGCCGTCGAACACACGCCCATGCTCGCCCAGCATGCGGAACACCGGCCCGGACGACGCGGGTATCGCCGCGCCGCGCAGCACCGCATGCGCGAGCACGAGGTCGCCCGCGTCGGTATACGGCAGTGGCTTCAACAGAACACCGTTGACCAGCGTGAAGATGGCGCTGTTCGCTCCGATACCGATCGCCAGCGTCAGCAGTGCAACGGCTGTAAAAAGCGGATCGCGCACCAGCCTGCGTGCGGCGATCTTCAGATCATTGAGCAGAACTTCCATGGTGCTGTCCCGGGCGTACGGTAGGTACCGCCGCTCGAATGCGGCGCTGAATCATCGGCTGATGAGGGATAAATGGTGCCGGCGGGTGGTGAACTGCAAGTCCTTGTCAGCATTGATGCACGCGGGCATCGCGACCGGGGTGGACCGTCCGCCTTTGGGACCGCCGGTCGCGATTTCGCTACGGCCCGCGTATGGCATCAATGCGGCCGGCCAGGTCGAAGTCACGCTCCGAGATCCCGTCCACATCATGACTCGAAAGATGGATCTCCACGGTCTTGTAGCTGTTGCTCCAGTCCGGATGGTGGTTCGCCTTCTCCGCTATGAGTGCGACGGAGGTCATGAAGCCGAATGCCTGCACGAAGTCGGCGAACTCGAAGCGCCGGTGGAGCCGGTTATCGTCCAGGTCCCATCCGTCCAGCTGCTTCACCCTCGCAGCTACGGTTGCCTCATCCAGCCGGTCGCGTTTCGTCATCGATCCCCTCCCCGGTCCACCCGGCCCTCGACATCCCGGATGCGCGCGCGCACCTCTTCCGGGAGTGCGGCCTTGCGGACGTTCCTGTAATCGTATGCGACAATGACACCGCCGCCCTCCGCGGCAGTGTCCCCGTGTGCGTCGCTGATGATGCGGTATTCCATCGTGAACCGGTCGTCCCCGGTCTCGATGGTGCGCGCACCGATGTGCACCGTATCCGGATACGTGAGTGGCAGCCGGAACCGGCACTGCGTCGAAGCCAGGATGGGACCGATGCCATCCGGCGTATCCCCCCGGAATCCGATCGCCTCCAGGTACGCGAAGCGCGCGCTCTCGAAGTAGCGAAAATACACGATGTTGTTGACGTGGCCGAAAGCATCCATTTCGCCCCAGGCTACCGGCACCGTCGTGATGATGGGGAACGCAGCGAGCTCCGCGACGTCCATCAGTTCGCGACGATTCCGAGCGCCTGGCCGGTAGCGCACTCGATTCGGAGCAGTTCTCCGCGGCCCACGCCGTAACGGCCCTCCGGCACTTCGTAGTCGCCGTGATGGGCAGAGCCGACCGCTCCCGATCGGAGCATCCGGATGCGCGTCTGATCACGCGGATCGACGAGTGGACTGCGACACCCATCCGCAACCCCCACATCCCCATCCTCCGTAATGAAATGCACCGGCAGGTCCTGCGCGACCCGCAGCGCGCTCGCGTTCAACGGAAAGGTGCTGGTCGACGCGCACGCGGCCACCATCAGCGGCAGCAGCAGAGCGGGTAAGATATGCCTGACATGCATTGGGCCTCCCGGGAGTGTGTCGCAGGATAGGTGGCGCGCACGGGAGGCGTCAATAGCGGCACTACTCCTGCAATCGGGCCCGGTACCCTTGAAGGCGGAGTCCATGAAGAAGGTTCTTATCGGAGCGGTAGTGCTGATCGCGCTCGCGGGCGTCATATTCGCCCTCAGCAAAGGAATTCGTCCGGGCGACGTAGCGGAACTGATCGCGTCCGGCGGCACGAAGCAGCTGAACGAGCCCATGCGTGCCCCGCGTGGGACCACGCACGTGCTCATCTTCGCTCTCGATGGTGTCGGCGTAGACGAGCTGCATGCCGCCGTCGCGGGGGGACGCGCACCGCACATCGCCTCCATCCTCGGCGCCGACCAGGGTGATGGCGTGTTTGCCACCGCCTACTCCGTGCCGGATGTTCTGACCGTCCTGCCTTCGACCACGCTCGCCGCATGGGCGTCCGTCTTCACCGGCGAACCCCCGGCCCGAACCGGGATACCGGGCAACGAGTTCTTCGTGCGTGAGGAGCGCCGCTACTATGCGCCCGCCCCCGTGACCATCGCTGACGCGACGCACGTGCTCAGCACGTACTCGGACGATCTGATGGGCGGCGTGCTGGCCGTACCCACGCTGTACGAGCGGGCTGGTGTGCGCTCCTATGTATCGCTGTCGCACATCCATCGAGGCGCCGATATGCTGGTGGTGCCCGCTGCCGGTGCAATGGGTGACATCGCTCTCGCACTCGTCGCGGGTATCGGCGAGGACGACGGCGAGGTGGAATCGGATGAATACGGGGAACTGGACACTGCAGCCGTGGAGATACTCCTGGAGACGATGCAGGAGTACGGACCGGCGGATCTGCAGGTCGTTTACTTCCCCGGTGTCGATCTCTACACGCACATCGCCCACGATCCGATCGCCGATCAGCGCGACTATGTGCGCACGATCATCGATCCAGCCGTGGGCGACGTGCTGAGTGCGTACCGCAACGCCGGTATCCTGGACCGGACATACATCATCTTCATCTCCGACCACGGACACACCCCGGTGATCGATGATGACCGGCACGCGCTCGAGGCGGAAGGCGATGACGAACCGACCGCGGTCATCGAGCAGGCCGGCTTCAGGATGCGGCCGCTGTCGCTCGACGTCGATGAGGACGACGACTTCCAGGCCACCGTCGCATACCAGGGCGCGTTCGCATACGTATACCTCGCCGACCGGTCCACGTGTGAACAGGAGGGTACGCCCTGCGACTGGATGCGGGCACCGCGACTACAGGAGGACGTCCTCCCCCTCGTCCGCGCGTTTGACAATGCCAACCGCACCGGCGCTCTCGTCCCTGCCATGCGCGGCACCCTGGACCTGATCTTCGCCCGCGAGCCGCGGCCGACCAGCCAGGACGCATTGCCGTTCGAGGTGTGGGATGGTGAAGCACTGGTGTCAGTGGAGGAGTATCTGGCCGCGAACCCGCGGCCGGACCTGGTCGCGCTGGCCGAGAGGCTGCACGGCCTCGGCGCCGGTCCGCATGGCCACCGCGCCGGTGATGTGCTGCTGCTCGCGCGCTCCGGCGGGTCGCGCCCCATCGAAGACCGCTTCTACTTCTCCGGCAGATACCGCTCATGGCACGGCAGCCCCGACGAGCAGGACAGCAGGATACCGCTCATCGTCGCACGCTCGGGATCGAGCGGAGGCGCGATCAGGGATCTCGTGCGGCCCGTCGTCGGCGATTCACCGAGTCAGCTGGGTCTCGTGCCGCTCATAGAGGCGCTCCTTGCACAGCCGTAGTGACGATCGTCAGCGGGCGCTGTCGCGCTGCTGGTTCCGCCTGAGCTCGTCCAGTCGCTCCCGGCGTTCGGCATCATCCCGCAGCGCCGCAGCGCCCTGCGGCGGCATCTCCGACGTCACTCGTGCCGCCAGCCCGGCGTTCAGCTCAGCCGGACGGCCGCCGTACAGCGCGATCTGCCCCATGCGCGCATAATTGACGGCCTTGTGCAGTATCCGGGCAGCCTCCTGCGGAGCGTGGAAGCCCATCGAGTTCTCCGCTTCGATGAAGTCCACGAGGAACTGCGACTTCCGCTGATAGTCGCGCGCGAGCTGCACGTCCTGGCTGGTACTGTCCGTCTCGACGCGTGTGCCGAGGTCGCGGATCAGCTCCATGAGCGCATCCATCGCCATGTTGCGCATCGCATATGTCCGATCCTGGATGCCTTCAGCGCGCTCCCATAGTTCCTGCTCCGATACGCGATGGCACGTCTGACACGCTGCAGCAATGTTGAGCAGCGGACTGCGCACGTGATGATCGCTGATCTTCATTGCGCCCGTCCGCTTGTACGGCATGTGGCAGTCGGAGCATGAAACGCCGGCGCGCGCGTGCGTACCCTGACTGTACAGCTCGAATTCGGGATGCTGCGCCTTCAGTACAGGCGCGCCGGTGATTGCGTGCGTCCAGTCGCGGAACCCGGTCGAGTCATAGTACGCGAGGATGCTGTCTCCCTGGATACCCTTCGCCCACGGATACACCAGCCGCTTCTCCGGCCCCGCGAAATAGTACTCCACGTGGCACTGCGCACATACGTACGTGCGCATCTCCTGCCGTGACGCGTCACGGTTCACGTCGTAGCCGCTCACGCCCTGGAACTCCTTGAGCAGTGTTATGCCCTCCATGAACCCCGGGCGCGTGACGCGCAGCTGCATGTCATCCGGCGCATGGCAGTCGATGCAGGCGACAGAATGCTCGACGTGGGTATACGCTTCCTGGTAGTTCATCTGATTCGCGCGCTCGAAGCCCGCCATCAGGTCGCCGTTGCCGAGCTTCTTGTACGGCACATACACGGATGCATGACAGTGCAGGCACGTACCCGGCTGCTGCACCACCTGCTGCCGCAGCGTATATACCTGGTCCTCCAGCATGTACGCGTGGCCCCGCTCCTCGCGGAAATCCGACGCGAACGCATAGCCCGACCACATCGTGACCAGGCGCGGATCCGCTTCGATGCGGGACTGCGACAGCCAGGAACGCGGATCGTCTTCCGACGGTGCCCCAGGCAGCGCCTCACTGCCGCCGTACTTCGTGCGCGTCTGATCCACTGTTCGCAGATAGTCGTCATACTGGAGAGGGAAATTGCGTCCCCACACCTCCGGATCCGTGATCGTGTCATTCAGCTCGACGACCCGATAGAACGGCTGTCGGGCCTCGCTCTGCCGTTCCATGATGTTCGCGAGCAGGAACGCGCCTCCGATTGCCAGCACCACGCCGGCGACCGCCGCCAGAACTATCCACTTCGCCGGGTTCCCGCGCGGTTCCCGCGGGTCCGTCGTGCTTTCCGTCACCATGTGAACTCCTTGCTGTGCCGGTGGATCTCAGCGGACCCAGTGACCGACGTACTTGTGGCAGCGCGTGCACATGAGCAGGTCGCCCCCGATCTCGTAATGCGGATCCGTGTCCAGCGGCTCGCCGGACGTGGCGATATCGATCTGCTCCGTGACCGGCTCATGACATTTCCGGCATGCATTCTCGGTGATCTCGTGATTGTGACGCTTGATGCGCAGCGGATCGGGAAAGTCACCGGTCGTGAACGCGAACGAGTGCCAGAATCCGTTCGACGCCTTTGTCGCATACTTCGGGATCAGCCCTTTCGGTGTGTGGCAGTCATTGCACACGGCCACCTTGCCGTGACTCGACTTGATCCACGCCGAATAGTGCTCCTCCATGATGTGGCAGTTGGCACACGCCGCCGGATCGTTCGTCAGGTACGAAGCACCCTTCGCATACACGAACGTGTAGGCGCCGATGCCGATCGCAATGCCAATCACGAGACTCGCTGCGATGGCCAGCCTGAACGGCGTCATCCGGACATCCCGGCGAAGCGCAGGACACGCTGCACGCTCCGTTGGTTCATTTAGCGTTGTCCTTCGGGTGGAGCATCTGTGATGTGCGGCCGGGGGGGAAAATCGACCGGGCTGTCGTGCGTGTCAACCGACCACGCGCGTATTCACCGTGAGAAAGCGGCAAATACCTACAGTAGAAGCGGCGGATCCGGCTCGCCGGTGTCGAGAACATCCACGGATGCACCCACCACGAGCGTGCCAGGTCCATGGTGGATGGCGTTCTGCCCGAACCAGATATGACCATCCCACCGACGGTAGCTGGCCAGCGTGCGGTTCGGTTCACGGCTGGCCACTGCCGTGTCGGGATCGATGTTCGGCACGACACAGCGGGCGCAGGGCTTCACAACGTCGCATTCCACATCACCCAGCCGGACACGACGCCAGGAGTCTTCTTCGTGCGGCGCCGTATCACTGACAACGACATTGGGCCGGAACCGCTTCATCGCGACCGGCTCCCCGAGTCGCCCATTCAGCTCGGCCAGTGAGCCCTCTCCGATGATCAGCAATGGGAACGCATCGGCAAAACTCACGCGCACTCCAGGCGGTGCGTATGAGGGGTCCACCGCGCGCAGCGTGCTGTCGGGCATGTGCACCAGCCGCGCCTCGCGCCCGAGGTGAACGCTGATGAACGCCGCCGCTTCCTCGCCGCAATCGACCGCGTCGACGTCGTCATTCCACACGCGGACGCGGGCATGCGCGCCACCGCCCCCGGACAGCGGCAGGCGGCATTCGCCTGACGTGCCGGAATGCAGCGCCAGTGATCCCGCTGCAAAGGACGGCCGCACCTGACCCAGACCTGCGTCGCTTCGCTGTGAGATGAACGTGGCCGCACCATCGACCACCATCCACCTGCGGTCGTACCTGAGCCCGAACGCATCGAGCTGCCATACGCCCACGGAGATGCCGGCCGCGCCCTTCAACGGGTAGACGTTGAGTTGCGTGATGCGCATGGGCCTGGGACCTACGACCCGGTCGTGATTACGTCCCGTGGTGCAGTCGGCGGAAGGCCGGCGGCCTG
>JAGTUV010000275.1 GCA_018224305.1 Gemmatimonadota bacterium | reverse complement strand
CCGGTCTGCCAGCGTCGACTTGCCGTGATCGATATGCGCGACAATGCAGAAGTTGCGAATGTGCTCGAACTGCAACTGGGTACCGTGTGCGGGTGTCAGGAAAAGCGTGTTCAGCCTTGAAAGATAACGACGGTGGCGGGAGCGGGCGAGTGGGACTCGACGGCGGGCCAGCTGCGAGGAGCCACGCCCGCCGGGGGCGCGGCTCCGTCGCTGGATCTACCAGTGCACGCGGTCGCGGCTGAGGCCCGCAAGGACTGCGGCGCCTGCGAGCAGCAGGACCGTGCCCCAGACGAACGTCGAGGTCTCATGTGTCGACAGCGCATGGCCGAAGAAGAAGGCGAATGCGAGACAGAGGCAGACGCCGATCAGGAGTATGATACTGCGAATGAAGCCCATGATATCTCCTACTGTCGCTGGCTCACGAGGCGGCGGACCTCCTCGAGGCCGGCCGGATCCCACTGCGGCGCCTGGTCAGCGTTGGCGATCTCGTTGCCGTAGTGGAACACCAGGCGGGTAATGCGCGTGATCTTGTCCAGATCGATCTTGTCGACCGTATCACTCGGACGGTGATAGTCCTCGTGTACGCCAGTGAAGAAGAAGATCGACGGTACTTCACGGCGCGCGAAATTGAAGTGATCGCTGCGGAAGAAGAAACGCTGCTCCGGCCACAGGTCGTCGGACGTGGTCATGCCCAGCTCGGGATGCCGTGCGTTGACCTGCTCGAGCAGCGGGCCGAGCGTCGAGTAGTCCTTGCCGATGACTACGACGCTGTCGGGATTGTTCCGGCCGATCATGTCCATGTTGATGTTGGCGATGATGCTCTCGATCGGGACGGTCGGATTGTCTGCGTAGTACGACGAGCCCAGCAGGCCCTTCTCCTCGCCGCTGACGCCGAGGAAGATGATGGAGCGCTTCGGCGCCACGGGCAGCATGGCGAACGCTTCGGCCAGTTCCATGATGGCGGACGTACCGGACGCATCATCGTCGGCACCGTTGCAGATCGGGTCCGCCGTGCCGGGTGCACAGATACCGGTGTGGTCGATGTGCGCGCTGAACACCAGGTAGGTGTCCCGCAGCACCGGGTCGCTGCCGCGCACCATGCCGGCGACGTTGGGCGGTCGGTGCTCCGTCTCGGTGATGCCGCCGCCGAGCTGCGCCGTCACACCTGCGAGCGGAACCGGAGGCCGCGCCGAGGCTGCACCGGTGAGGGCAATGAAATCGAGGTTGGCCGACTGGAACAGCGACCGCGCGGCGTCATCGCGGACGTAGAACACGGGCATGGACGGGACGCCGCGGCTGGCGCGCTCCGCCGCGGTCGCACCCTGGGCGATCTGCTGTGTTGTCGTCGAGGGCGGCATGACGATGATCAGTGCAGCGGCTCCCGCCGAGTCGGCGGCTGCGCGGGCACGCGTGATGGCCTGGGCGCGGGTGCGCGGATCGTCCGTGCCGGAAGGCACGAGGATCACCGCGCGATCGCGCATCGTGTTGCCGCGCATGTCCGCCGCCGGGATCTCGCGGCCGGCGAACACCATGCCGCCCTCAAAGCTGGCGCGCTGACCGCCCGCGACATAGTAGTCGGAACGATAGGCGAGCGAGCGCGACTGACCGCCTGACTGCACGTTGAAGCGGACGCCCGCGACGTCGAGGGCGCGCGTGACGTAGGGCCAGCGCTGGAAGTACGTGCCGTCCTCGCCGGCGGGCTGCAAGCCCATGCGATAGAACTCGCTGGCGATGTATGCCGCAGCCGCTTCCAGGCCCGGGCTCGGCGTGTCACGGCCCTCGAGCGCGTCCGACGCCAGGAACCCGATCCGTGCGTAGAAGTCCTGCGGCCTGATGCTTTCCACCGCTGAAGCGAGCGCCGCCGACGCCGTCGGCACAGCCGGCTGCACCCGTACCTGCTGCACGGGAGCCGCGCACGCGGCGGCAACGGCGATCAGACCGATCAGATAAACTCTCATGTTCCCTGCTCTGTCATGGTATTACGACGCGGGAGCGTCGCTGATGCGACATTTTAGCCGCCGGGCGACGCCCGCGCGAGGGCTGCGCCCGAACCACGTAGCACCCGTGCCGCGGGAACCTGGCAGCGTCCCGCACCCCCGCGCTTGATAGCGGCGTGGTGTTCCGCTAACCTTTCGCCCTCTCATGAGCACAGAATCAGCCGACCGCACAGCGACCCCGCGCGCCACGCGACGCGACCGAAGGGCCGACCTGCTGAAGCCGCACGAGCTGGCTGCACTGGGCGGCCTGGAATTCGTCGCGCGGCACGTGGTGGAGGGGTTCATCGCGGGATTGCACCGCTCGCCGCATCGCGGTTTTTCGGTCGAGTTCGCCGAGCATCGCATGTATCAGCCGGGCGATGACCTGCGCTACATCGACTGGCGCATGTACGGCCGGTCGGACCGCTACTATATCAAGCAGTTCGAGGAAGAGACGAACCTGCGCAGCTATCTGCTGCTGGATGTGAGTGCGTCGATGTCGTGGACGTCGGCGGAAGGCGTGCTGCCGCCGAAGCTGTGGTACGCGAAGCAGCTCGCGGCGAGCCTGGCGCTGATGCTCGTGCGGCAGGGCGATGCGGTCGGACTGCTGACGTTCGACGATGCCATGCGCTCGCACGTAGCGCCGCGCGGCGGACGGCGGCACTGGCATGAACTGATACGCACGCTCGAGGCAGTTCGCGGTAGCGGCCGCACGGATCCCGGCTCCGCGCTGCGCGATCTGGCAGGCCGGCTGCGACGGCGCGGCCTCGTCATCCTGATCTCGGACCTGCTCGTCGATCCCGAGGCGACACGCCTCGCACTGCGATTTCTGCGGCACCGGGGTCATGAGGTGCTGGTCTTCCATCTGCTCGACCCCGGTGAGCGTGAGCTGCCGGGCGTCGGCGAAGTGCGGTTCGTCGATCCGGAGACGGATGAGGAACTGCCGGTGAGTGCGGCGGATGTGAGGCGCGAGTATCGCGAAGCCGTAGAGCACGCGCTCGAGGAGTGGCGCCGTGAACTGGCGCCGCAGGGCATCGAGTACGTGCTTGCGGGCACGGACGAGCCGATGGCGCACGCACTGCGCGCGTACCTGCACAAGCGCGAGCGTCTCGGCTGATGGGTCTGCTGAATCCGCTGCTGCTGCTGCTCGCAGGTGCCGTCGCCGTTCCTCTGTTGCTCCACCTGCTGCAACGCCACCAGGGCCCACGCGTCGTCTTCCCCGCCCTGCGCTACCTGCGCCGGGCCGAGAAGGAATCGGCGCGCCGCATCCGGCTGCGCCAGATCCTGCTGATGCTGCTCCGCGTAGCAGCGGTGCTGCTGATCGCATTTGCCGCCGCACGCCCGTTCATCGGTTTCGGCGGTGCCGGCCATTCGCCGACCGCTGTCGTCATCGTGCTCGACAACAGCATGAGCACCGCTGCGGTGGAGGGCGAGCAGCGGGTGCTCGACGTACTCACGGCCCGCGCGCTCGAGGCGCTGGATGAGGCCGGCCCCGACGACCGGTTCTGGCTGCTGCGCGCCGCCGATCCCGGTGAGCCCGCGCTGCTCGGCGACGCGGCCGAAACCGCACTGCGGGTGCGTGAGACGGAGCCGGCAGCAGCGGCGGCAGACATCGGTGCCGCGCTTGCCCGTGCAGCCGCCATCCTCGCCGCCGGCGCCGAAGGTCGCGCAACGGAGATACACCTGCTCACGGACATGCAGGCGGCCGGCTGGAACGCGGTCGCAGCCGCCGACAGCAGCGCTCCGCCCGTGGTGGTATGGCATCCCGGCACTGACGCGCCGGCGAACCTCGCAGTCACGCAGGTCGAGGTCGGCGGCGGCATGGCGCCCATCGCCGGTCAGCGGATGACGATCGCCGTCGCCGTCTCCGGCGATGTCGACGGCGGCCGCGCCGGCGACACGGACGCCGATCCGGATCCGGACGCTCAGATCGCCGTGCGACTGGTGGTCGATGGCAGATTGATGGCCGCCGGGCGGGCACGCCCGGGAACCGTCGCACTGCTGACGCTACCTGCGCGGCCGGCGGGCGTGATGACCGGCACCGTCGAGATCGATGCCGACGCACTGCACGCCGATGACCGCCGCTTCTTCGTCGCGCACGTGCAGCCGCCGCCCACCGTCGCGCTGAGCGGTGCGGCTCCGTTCGTCAACGATGCCCTCGATGTGCTCGCCGAGGCGGGACGCGTCCGCCGCGCTGCGGCAGGTGTCGACATCGCGATACTGCCGGGTGCGCAGGGCGCATCCGCATACGGGCCGCAGACGGCGATAGTGATTCTGCCGCCCGCGACACCCACGGAACTGGCGGCCGTGAACCGTCGCCTTGCGGACGCGGGCATACCCTGGCGTTACGATGCCCCGGTGGCGGGCGAAGCGCGCTTCGCCGATGAGCAGCCGGACCCGCTGCTGCGCCGGCTCGCCGATGCGCGCGTGCGCGAGCTCTATCCGCTCGAACGGATGACGGGTGCGGCGGGCGACACTGCGCTGGTCCGGCTCGCAGACGGCAGTCCCTGGGCCGTCCGCGGCACGCGCACGAACGGCGGCACGTTCGTGCTGCTCGCCTCGACGCTGTCGGCCGAGGCCACCTCATTACCGACCAGTGCGCTCATGCTGCCTCTGCTCGACCGCATGACCGGCACGTGGTCGCTCCCGCTGCCGCCTCGAACCGATGCCGACCCCGGCCGGGAGATCGCGATCGCAGCCGGCACCACCGCCATCGAGCGACCGGACGGCACTCTCGATGACGTGACGGGGACCGCGTACCGGCTGGGGTCGCAACCGGGTATATACCGGCTGCTGCGCGACGACTCGACAGTGGCCGCGTTCGCCTTGAATCCTCCCGCCGCCGAGTCGGACCTGGACCGGCTCGATGAGCGCGATGCGACGGCGTACCTGCCCGGCTGGATGCTGCACATGACGACGAGCGACGGCGCCTGGCGTCGGGCGGTGTACCGTGAGCGACTGGGACGCGAGTTGTGGCGGCCGCTGCTGCTCGCACTGCTGCTCGTGCTCGTCGCCGAGACGCTCATTGCGGCGTCCGGACAACGCCGGCGAACGCGCTCCGCATCGCTCCCTGATAGCAGCCCGCGCGGCGATGAAGCCGAAGAAGTACGAGCCCACCGGGCAGAACCCCGCATTGCCGAGGCCGATACGCGCTGATGCATCCCTACCTGATTGACGGCATGCGCAGGCAGCCGGCGTTCGCGGCGACGCTGGAGAAGCTGCCCGCACCTGCCGGAACGCTGACACTCGACAACGTGCGGGGCTCATCCGCATCACTGCTCGTTGCGGCGCTCTCGAGCAGTCTCACGCAGCGCATCTGGGTGGTCGTCGCGTCCAGCCCCGCGGAGGCGGAGGCCGTGGATGCCGACCTCCGGTCGATCGCCGGCCGCGATACGGTCGCGCTCTTTCCGCAGCGCGAGACGCTGCCGTACGAGGCCGCCGAGCATCATTTCGAGGTCAGCGGCCTGCGCGTAGAGACGCTGGAATCCCTGCTGGCAGGACGCGCCCGCGTGATCGTCACCACAGCACGCGCCATTCAGGAACTCGCCGACATCCCCGCCGGCCTGGCCGACCTCCGTCTCACGATCAGCGTCGGTGACACCATCCGTCTCACCGACCTCACGGACCGCCTCGATGACATGGGGTTCGATCGGTCCGCCATGGTCGAGGCGGTCGGCGAGTACTCCGTGCGCGGCGGCATCCTCGACCTGTTCGGATTCGGCGCGCCCGAACCCGTGCGCATCGAGCTCTGGGGCGATGAGATCAGCTCGATCAGGCAGTTCGATATTCTGGATCAGCGCTCGTCGGGGGAACTGCGGAGTGTGGATATTCTTCCTGTCGACCTTTCGAGTGGGAGTGGGAGTGGGAGTGGGAGTGGGAGTGTTG
>JAGTUV010000274.1 GCA_018224305.1 Gemmatimonadota bacterium | reverse complement strand
GCCGCGCTGCTGGCGATCGAGGCCGGCCTCGGCCGGCAGGCACTGCGGGCATTGCGGAACCTGTCACTCAGCGCGCCACCGGACGAGCGGGAGGCCGTGCTCGTCGAACTCGCGCGGCGTGCCGACGCAGCCAGCCTGCACGCCGTTGCACTCGCGGCGTATCTCGACCTGCTCGACATGGCGCCCAATGTGCGCGCGACGCTCGCGATCCGCACGCGCATCGCAGAGCTCGCGCTGCATGCGGGCGATACCGCCCTCGCCGCGGCGACGTATCGGCATTTGGAATCCGCGTCGGCCGCAGGCTCGCCGCAGCGTCGACAGGCCATCGCCCTGCGCATACAGCTGAGCGCCCGGGACGGTGACACCTCGAGTGCCATTTCCGCATACGACGCATTCCGTACCGAGTTTCCGGGCGCGCCGGAACTGGATGCGACAGCGGCAGCGCTCGGCTCGCTGCTGCTCGACGCCGGCCGGAGCACTGATGCCGCGCACGTGCTGGACGGCGTCAGAGGTGCCGCATCGGCGCAGTTGCGCGGCAGGATGTATCTGAGCAGCGGAGATCTCGACCAGGCCCGTCATGAGCTGATCTCGGCCGCTCCGCTCCTGCGCGGTCGTGATGCCACGGCGACGATCGCGCTCGCCACGCTGCTGACACGCGTGTCGGCGCGCGGCGGCCAGCTGGTCGCTCAGGTGATCGCGGCGTCGGATGAAGAGCGGCCGGTCCGGGTGCGGGAGGCGGCCGCGGCAGCGGGCTCACTGCCGTCACCTGAACGCGCCGTGGTCCTGGACTTCCTCGCCGACGCCGCCGACGCCGCCGGACTGGCGGAAGACGCCGCTGCACTGCGGCGCGAGATCATCGATGTACTGCCGAACTCGCACGAGGCACCCGCGGCGCTGCTGGCTCTGGCGCGGCGTACTGCGGAAAATGTGGAATCGAGGGAAGAGGCAAGAGTATTGCTCGAAAGGCTGATCGTCGAGTATCCGCGCAGCGCTCTGGCACCGCAGGCACGTGCGGAGCTGCAGCGGTTGCAGACGCGCTGAGAGGCAGGAAGGAAGCATTGCCATGAGAAGGATCGTATTCGCTGTTGTACTGACGCTGATCACTGCGCCGCTCGCCGGGCAGCAGCTGCTCGTGCCCATGGACGGCGCGCAGACTGATCACCTGAAGGCGTACGGCCTCACGTTCTGGGTGCTCGACCATCGCCTCACCGCGGACTGGCTGCTGAACTACCGTGACGGATCCTTCCTGCTGCCCGACCGGCCGGAAGTGAGGCGAGAGGCCGCCATGCGCGGCGTCACGAACGAGCCCATCAGCGCAGCGGAGGTCGCACGGCTGCTGTCGACCGTCGAGCAGTCCAACATGGAGCGCGTGATCCTCGAGAAGGCGCCGCGCATCGCCGTCTACACGCCCGACAATGTCAATCCGTGGGATGACGCCGTCACACTGGCGCTGAATTACGCCGATATCCCCTACGACAAGTTGTGGGACGGAGAAGTGCTCCAGGGTCGCCTGTCCGAGTACGACTGGCTGCATCTGCACCACGAGGACTTCACCGGCCAGTACTCGAAGTTCTACATCAGTTATGCCGGCGCGCCATGGCTGCAGGAAGCGATGCGCGCGAACGAGGCGCTGGCCGCACGGTTCAACAAGACCGACGTGCCGCAGCTCAAGAAGTCGGTCGCCGAAGAAATGCGACTGTACGTCGCGCAGGGAGGGTTCCTGTTCGCGATGTGTACCGCGACCGAGACCCTGGAGCTTGCGCTCGCCGCGATCGGTGTCGACATCGCGGCACCGTTCAGCGATGGCACGCCGATCGATCCGGACGCGACAGCGAAACTGCAGTGGGACCGGACGCTCGCGTTCCGCGACGCGCAGCTCCAGATGAATCCCGGCGTGAACGCGTTTAGTGACATAGACGGTCATCAGGTGAACACCTCGTGGCGTCAGCCGCTCGGCGCGTTCACGCTGTTCGACTTCAGTCCGAAATTCGATCCGGTCGCGTCCATGCTCGTGCAGAACCACGAACGGGTACTGGCGGACTTCTATGGCCTGACGACGAGTTTTCGCCGTGACCGCCTGAAGCCGGGCATCATCGTACTGGCCGAGGAGGAGGGCGCACCCTGGACCAAGTACATCCACGGCACGTTCGGCGAAGGCACGTGGACGTTCCTGGGCGGTCATGATCCGGAGGATCCGCAGCACCAGATCGGTGACGCGCACACGGACCTCTCGATGCATCCTCACTCGCCCGGCTATCGTCTCATTCTCAATAACGTGCTCTTCCCGGCGGCGAAGAAGAAGACGCTGAAGACGTGACGCCGGACCTCAGACTGGAAGCGCGGTCGGCTGCACGGATCCGCGCCGAGATCAGCCATGCCGGCGGCAACGAGGTCTGTTTCGTTGCCGCCGTTTCGGCGGAAGGCGTCATCTCCGATCCGCGCGTGCTCGCGCGCGGCAACCAGCACGCGGTACTCGCCGCCACGCGCGACACCGCGCCGGGCAGCGTGGTCATCCACAATCACCCGTCCGGAGACCTGACGCCTTCCGAGGCCGACATGCGCGTGGCGGCGGAGCTGTATTCGAACGGTCTCGGACTGGCGATCGTCGACAACGGCGCGGCGTCCCTGTACGTAGTAGTGGCGCCGCCGAAGCTCACCGAGCTGGAGCTGCTCGACGAGGATGCGATCGCGGACCTGCTCGGACCGGACGGTCCCGTTGCGCGTGCGCACGCACTCTACGAGGACCGTCCCACCCAGCGCGACCTGGCCCGCGTCATTGCGCGGGCCTACAACGATGGCGGGATCGCACTTGCAGAGGCGGGGACGGGAACCGGCAAGTCCGTTGCCTATCTGATCCCTGCGATCGAGTGGGCCGTGCGCAATCGCGAGCGCACGGTCATATCGACAAACACCATCAATCTTCAGGAACAGCTCGTCACCAAGGACCTGCCGTTTCTGCGACGCGCGCTCGCCCGTCCGTTCCGTTACGCCCTGGTGAAAGGTCGCGGCAATTACGTCTCGATCCGGCGCGCATTGCTTGCGCGCGACGCGGGCGATGTGCTGTTCGATGACGCGCAGAAGCGGGACCTCCAGGCCATTGTATCGTGGCTGGATACCACGTCGGATGGATCGATTCAGGATCTCGCATTCGATCCCGCGCCGGAAGTGTGGGACGAGGTGGCGAGCGAGTCGGACGTATGCCTGCGCACGCGCTGTCCCCACTTCGAGCAATGTTTCTATCAGAAGGCGCGTCGCGAGGCGGTCGCGGCGGAGATCCTCGTGGTGAACCACCACCTGCTGTTCAGCGACATTGCCGTGCGGCAGCTCCAGAGCAACTTCGGCGGCACGGCCGTCCTGCCGCCGTACCGGCGCGTGGTGCTGGACGAGGCACACAACATAGAGG
>JAGTUV010000273.1 GCA_018224305.1 Gemmatimonadota bacterium | reverse complement strand
TGGTACTTCTTCGAGTCGACGACGAACTCGTCCGTGCTTCAGCTCAACTCGCTGTTCGGCGGGCTGTTCAACGAGTTCACGGCGGGATACACCCGTATCCGCGACCGCCGCTCGCCGTTCGAGACGTTCCCCGTCATTCAGGTGAATGTGGACAACCAGGCCAACCCGGCGGCGAGCAAGCGGCTCGTGGCGGGCGCCGAGTACTTCTCCCAGGGCAACGAACTGGATCAGGACGCCCTGGAGTTCACGAACAATCTCAGCCTCACGCGCGGAGACCATCGCATCACGGTCGGTGGTCAGGCGCAGTACTTCAAGTTCCGCAACCTGTTCCAGGCGGGCAAGACGGGCGAGTGGACGTTCAGCTCGCTCGACGACCTCCAGAACGGGACGCCCAACTTCTTCCGTCGCAACGTGCCCGTACAGGGCGTGGACGACCCGAACGCACGCAACGCCGTGCTCAATGCGTCGCTGTATGCCCAGACCGAGTGGACGGGCGTGGAGAACCTCGTGCTCACCGCCGGCCTGCGCTACGACGTGCCGATCGCCACGGGCGACGACCCTCTCTACAACCCGCTCGTGGAGACTGCGCTCGGCCGCCGCACGGACGAGATCGCAACTGGCAATGGCCTGTTCTCGCCGCGCCTCGGCTTCAACTGGGATGTAACGGGTCAGCAGACAACGCAGGTGCGCGGCGGCCTCGGCCTGTTCGCGGGTCGTCAGCCGTACGTGTGGATCTCCAACCTGTACGGCAACACCGGCCTCGGGACGCGCCAGATCAGCTGCTCGGGTGCGACTCTGCCCGCGTTCACGGCAGATCCCAACAATCAGCCCGAGTTGTGTCTCGGCGCTGGCGGCAGCCCGCCCCCGCCGTCTACGCCGGTCATTAACCTGATCGACCCGGACTTCAAGTATCCGCAGAACTTCCGGGCGAATCTCGGCGTGGACCACACGCTGCCGTTCGACATCGTCGGCACGGTGGACTTCATGTACACCCGCTCGCGGAGCCAGATCTTCCTGCGCGAGTTGAACGTAAACTTCGCAAACCCGGTGTCCACCACCCAGGGCGCACGTCCCGTGTTTGGCACGCACACGGCCGGCGTGATCTCCGGAGCCAACACAAACGTGGCTTCGCCGAATCGCATCTCCCCTGACCTCGCTGCCGTCATCGAGCTGACGAACAGCGACCAGGACCGCTCGTGGAGCCTCACGACGCAGGCGCAGAAGCGTTACGCGGACCGCCTCGACATGAACGTCTCCTACTCGTACTCGGATGCGCAGGATATATCCGGCCTCACATCGAGCATCGCGACGTCCAATGTCGGATTCAACCCGGTGGCGGGCAGCCCCAATACGCCTGTCCTGTCGACGTCCGACTACGAGACGAAGCACAAGATCGTGGTGAGCGGCGCTTACGACGTCGCGCGCTTCCTCACCGTGTCGGCCTTCTACATCGGCTCGTCGGGCACCAATTATTCATACGTGTATGATGGTGACGTCAACGCGGATGGATACGAGGCCAGCTACGCCAGCAACCGGTACAATGACCTTCTGTACGTACCGCAGAACGCGGCGGATATCACGCTGACCAATCCGGCCGACTGGGCGCTGCTCGATCAGTTCATTTCGACGGAGAGCTGCCTCAACGCGAATCGCGGCAGCATCATCGAGCGCAATGCATGCGAAGCACCGTGGCAGAACCGGCTGGACACGCGCTTCACCTTCCGGGTGCCGACGCTGCGCACGCAGCGTGCGGAGATCTCGCTCGACATTCTGAACGTGCTGAACCTGGTCAACCAGGACTGGGGCGTGATTCGAGGTCAGCCGTTCTCAGCACAGCCCCTGCTCGAGCTGCGGGGCTGGGACGTAGCCAACAACCGCGGCATCTTCCAGCCCACGAGCTTCGTGGATCTGGATGCAGACAACAACGCGGATGCCCTCTCCACGTTCACGGGGTCGTCCCGCTGGCAGATGCAGCTGGGTGTGAGGTACGTCTTCTAGACGACGTTGTCGGATACGGGCCCGGGAGCAGCGAACGCTCCCGGGTTCTCAACGGTGCAGTGATGTACAGAGAGCCCGGGGCAGCGAATGCTCCGGGCTCTCGACGTTTCGACGCAGAAGAGCCCGGGCAGCGCAGCTCCCGGGCTCTTCCCTTTACCGGACGTGTCAGCGGCCAGCACGCGTTCGCCTGCCGCCCTACTTCGCCTCGATCAATACGTCCTGTTTCAGGTACTCCTCCGCCAGGTCAACGCAATCCTTCGAACCGATGTAGAGCGGAATGCGCTGGTGAAGCGAGACAGGCATCACGTCGCGAATGTCCACTTCGCCGGTCGAAGCACGACCGCCGGCCTGCTCCGCCATGAAGGCCAGCGGAGCGGCCTCATAGAGGAGCCGCAGCTTGCCTTCCGCGTGCTTGCTGTCACCCGGGTACATGAACAGTCCACCATAGAGCAGCGTGCGGTGGAAATCCGCGACGAGGGACCCCGTGTAGCGCAGCGAAAACGGCTTCGGATTCGAGCCGTCCGCGTTCTTGAGATGGTCCACGAAGGCGCGCTGCCCGCTCGTCCATTTGGAGTAATAACCTTCGTTCACGCTGTAAATGCGCTGCCCGGGCTTTGGTATTTTCATGTCCGGGTGGCTGAGCAGGAACTCACCAATCGACGGGTCGAGCGTGAAGCCGTGCACGCCGTGTCCGGTCGTGTAGACGAGCATTGTCGAGGACCCGTACACGACGTAGCCGGCTGCCACCTGATCGCGTCCCGGCTGGATGCAGTCCTGTTCGGTACCCCTCTCCCCCTCCGTGATCTTGCGGTGGATGGAGAAGATCGTGCCGATGGAGATGTTTGCTTCGATGTTCGAGGACCCATCGAGGGGATCGTAGAGCAGGACATACTTGCCTGCCCTGAACTTGTCGGGTATGGGCAGGAACTCCTCGGACTCCTCGGACGCCATGCAGGCGAGGTGGCCGCAGTGATCGAGCGCCTTGAAGATGACGTCGTGCGCCCACGCATCGAGCTTCTGCACTTCCTCGCCGTGGATGTTGCGCTCGTCCGTGCCACCCAGGATGTCGACGAGGCCGGCCATGTTCACCTCGCGCGCGATCAGCTTCGCCGCGAAGGCGATGTCCTGCAGGATCGCACTGAACGCCCCGGTCGCTTCCGGGAACTGGCGCTCCATGTCGATGATGTGGCGCGAGATGGTTACGATCGGCGTGCCCATGCTGCCTCCCGGTAGGGATCAGGATTCGAATTCGGCGGCCCGCGCCTCGACCTCGTACGGGTTGTCGCGGTAACCGTGTCTGATGGTCTGCCACACATAATGCAGCGGGAATGTAAGCGGTGCACGCTCCCACTGGCGAACGTGGGCGAGTTCGTGTCTGAGCAGCCGGTCCGTCAGCCGGACGCCAGGGTGCACGATGATCGTGCGACCGATGGTCACGGCCGCCGCCGTTCCGCGCATTCCGGAGAGCCGACCGCCGATTGCCGGCACGATGCGGCCCGCCCGGATGACGACATCGTGCGGCGCTCCTGCTACAGGTGTGACTTCCCGGCCGAACAGACGCCCCAGCATTCCCTGCCCTCCTGCGCCCGGCGGACGGCCCGGCGCGCGCGAACGACGTGATCAGCGCGCGAACACGTCGATGCTCCCATTGCGCGCGGCGCGAACGATGAAATTCCCGGACTCATCGGTTCGCAAAACGCGCACCTCGTAACGCTCGAGGCGATCCAGCACACCGGGATTGGGGTGGCCGTACCGGTTCTTCCTGCCCGCCGAGATCAGTGCGATGGTCGGCCGGGCGGCGCCCAGCAGCGCGTCGCCCGTCGAGGTCCTGCTGCCGTGATGGCCCACCTTGAGCACGGCGCCCCCCAGCCCGGTGCCATGCCGCGCAACGAGCGCATCCTCCACCGCCATCGGCGCATCGCCGAGGAAAAGCGCGGCGAAACTCCCGAAGGTCAGGCGGAAGACCACACTGTTGTCGTTGGCATCGGGCGAACCATCAATCGCGACGAACGGGTACAGCACTGAGATCGCAACGCCGTCGACCGTGAACGTCACGCCCTCCCTGCCCGCCACCCAGCGCTGGCCGGACTGCCGTGCGGCCGCGAGGAGATCAACGAAGATGTCCTTGCCGGCAGGCAGGCCGGGGTCGATGACGAGACCGACATCGAACGCGGCGAGCACAGCTTCCGCACCGCCGATGTGATCCCCATCCGGGTGGGTCAGGATGAGGGCCTCGATGCGGCGTGCGCCGCGCCCGAGCATGTAGGGCACCACGCGGTCACGCCCGGCATCACCGCGCGCAGTCCGCGGCCCCGTGTCCACCAGCAGCCAGCGGCCCGACGGTGTGCGGATGGCGAAGGCATCGCCCTGACCGACGTCGATGGCGTGGATCTCGACGCCCCCGTGCCGGGGCCGCAGGATGAGTGGCGACCATGACAGCAGCGCCACGGCCGCTGCCATGACGATTCCCAGTCGCAGACGCCGGCGCGTGTGGCGTCGCGAGTAGTATGCGTGCGAAGCGTCGGTGGCATGACTCGCCGGCGGCGTTTCTTCGACGGGGCGCACGGCGCCGCGCACAATCAGCGCACCGGCCGCGGCGAGCAGTGCGTAGATGACGGTCGTGGCGGCGAGGTATCCGTGGCCGCCGGGCACACTGGCAGCGAGTTCTGCAACGCGGTCCAGCAGACGAAGGAGCGCATCAGCGGCGGCCGCGTGCAGACCCGTCGTCTCACCCGTCAATCCGGCGACGACGAGCGCGATGAGCAGCATCGCCACGGCGCAGGCGAGGATGGGCACGGCGAGGATCGATGCCGGGATGCCGATCCACGATGCGGTGCCGAAATGCAGAGCCGCTATCGGTGTCGTCAGCGCACTGGCCGCGATACCCGCGGCGAGGCCGTCGCGCACGTGCGGATGCAGCCGCTGTGGCAATGCATCGGCGACCGGCCGGAGCCATCCGATCAGGCCCGCCATACCGGCGAAGATCAACTGAAAGCCGGGATCCAGGATCGCCAGCGGCTCGAGCAGCAGGATGACCAGGGCCGCGGCCGCGAGTGCGGTGAACGGCTCCGCCGGTCGCTGAAGCTCGACGGCGGCAAGCAGGAGCGACGCCTGGAGCAGTGCGCGCATCGCGGCACTGGGTGCGCCCAGGAAGAGTACGTACGCTGCCGTCACCAGCAGCGCGACGCGTCGACCGTTGCGACGCGGCAGGCCGCACAGACCCGCGAGGCCGATGACGCCGCCCGCAATGAGCCCCACGTGCATGCCGGAGATCGCCAGCAGGTGGACGAGCCCGGCAGCGACCCAGCGCGACCGCGTTTCCGCCGTCAGACCCGCCTTCTGCGCGAGCAGGAGCGCCTCGGCGACGCCCCATGTGGCCGGCAGCAGCGCACGCAGCCGCGCCTGCTGCGACGTGCGCAGGCGCGTCAGCGCATCGACTCCCCCCTCGCCCGGCACCACCTGATCGACCAGGACGCCGCCTGCGAATTCAGCCTTCCGCGGCCAGCCGTTGCGTGGCGCATACGCCATCCATCGACCCGTCATGACGATCGAGGTTCGCCGAGCGAGGGCCGAATCGAGCGCTGCACGGTGACGCTCCGCGGCACGGATCCGGACGATCATGTCACCGCACCGGATACCCCGCGATTCGAGCCGCTGCACATGCACCGGCAGCGTTACACCCTCGGTCGGTACCACCAGCGGCACGCCGATCAGACGCACGACCGCGCCATCGGGAAGCCGGGCACGACAGTCGTCGGCAGCCGCGCCGGCACGCAGGCTGCCAACGGTGATGCCGGCGATGACGAACACCACTACGGCGGCACGCCTCCGGCCCACGCAGGAAAGCAACGCGGCCGCGACGCACAGAACCATGAGCAGCACCGTCGGCAGCGGCTGCCGCAGGCCCGCGAGCAGACCCGCCGCGTACGCCAGCGTGACCGACAGGAGCAGCGTCACGTCCCTGAATACGATCCGGCCGCATCCCGATCAGGGATGCGGCCGGTCGCGTGCTGTGCGCGTGCGTAATGAAGCGGTTCAGGCCACGCGGTCGTCCTTGCCGTGTGCTCCCGTGACAGCGCGCGCCCCGGCGCCGACACCATGCGAACGTCGACCATGCTCACCGCATGCCTCGGGTGGCGCATCGGCAGCGATACCGCGGAACGTGGACCCGGTCGTACCCGTGATGCGCACGTGCATGTAGCGCCCGACGAGTGACTCGTGGCCAGGAAACGCGACCACCTTGTAGGAGCCGGTCCGGCCGAGCATGTCACCATCCGAGCGCGCCTGTCGCTCCACGAGCACTTCGACCGTGCTGCCCACCTCCCCTGCATTGATCCCGGCCTGTATGCCGCGGTGCAGATCGATGAGGCGTTCCAGTCGTGACTGCGCGACATCGGGTGCGACGAACTGGCCTTCCGGCAGCCGCGTTGCCGGTGTCCCTTCGCGCAGCGAGTACTTGTAGAGGAACGCATCGTCGTATCGCACCCTGCGCATCAGATCCAGCGTGGCCTCGTACTCCTCGTCCGTTTCACCGGGGAACGCGACGATGATGTCGGTTGACAGCGCAATGCCGGGGATCGCTTCGCGCACCATATCGATCCGATCCAGGTACTCCGCAACCGTGTAGCGTCGGAGCATTCTCTTCAACGTGCGGTCGCTGCCGGACTGCACGGGCAGGTGCAGCTGCCGGCACACGTTCGGCTCGGTCGCCATCACCTCGACCAGGTCCGGCGTGAAGTCATTGGGGTGCGGCGAGGTGAAGCGGACGCGCCGGATCCCATCAACGCGTGCGACCTCACGCAGCAGTGCCGGGAAGCGCCACCCATCGTGCTCCCACGAATTCACGGTCTGGCCGAGCAGCGTGACTTCCGTAACGCCGCTGCCGGCAAGTCCTCGCACCTCGTCGAGGATGTGGTCGGCCGCCCGGTTCTTCTCCGGCCCGCGTACGTAGGGCACGATGCAATAGGTGCAGCGATAGTTGCAGCCGCGCTGCACGGGCACCCAGGCCGTGATGCCCGACGCGCGACGCACTTCCAGCCCTTCGTAGTTCTCGTCCGCGCGGAAATCCAGGACTGCGAGGCGCTCATCCGGGCGAGAGCGCGCGGGGTCGACGCTGATGACCGGCAGTGAGCGCCGTGCTGCCGATCCGTCGTGGTTCGACCGTCTCGCCGGGGCGCTTTCACGCGGTGCACCCGGGTGGTCCGCGCGCAGGCGGCCGAGCGTCTCCGACAACGTGCGATAGCCGTCCGGTCCCATCACCAGATCCACGTACTCCGCCCGCTCCAGCAGCCGTTCGCCGAGCCGCTGCGCCATGCAGCCGGTCACGCCGATCACCACGTCCGGCCGCGCCACCTTCAGGCGCTTCAGCTCACCCACCCGGCCAAGCACACGCTGCTCCGCATGGTCGCGGATGGCGCAGGTGTTCACCAGGATCACATCGGCGTCCTGCGGCCGGACGGCCATGTCGAATCCGCTGGCGGCCAGGATGCCCTCCATCAGCTCGCCATCGCTCACGTTCATCTGGCAGCCGTACGTCTCCACATACGCCTTGCGACGAGGATGGCCGTCGATCGGGGGCATGGCCATGGCGCTGCCGGTCAGTTGCCGAACAAGGAGATCGATATGGCGATCCGCCACAGTCGCTCCGTCAGGTCCCCCAGCGCTCCACCCCCCGATGCCGTCCGCGCCCCGCGCTGCACGCCCACGTCCACCAGCGCGAACGGGTTCACCGGATCCGCGCCCACCCGGATCCCCGCACCCGCTCCGGCGAACCACTCCGTCGGGGCATCGTCGACGAACGGGAACGGAAGCTGCCGGTACTGGAACCCCACCCGCAGCGGGAACGTGCGCCTCGCCGTCGGGCGCGCAGGGGCCCATTCCAGGCCGCCGCCCACTTCCCACGTGTCGCGCGACGCCGCCCCATCTGGCGCACCGGGCAGCCCCACCGCGGACGCATCGGTACCGCTCCAGCCGCTCCAGCGGCCGGACACGGCGGCCAGGAGGCCCGGGACCAGGAACCCGCTGGCGCCGGCGGCCAGCTGGAGCGGGAGGTCGAGCTCGCGGGCCTCGGCGCGCCCGTCCGTCGGCTCGCCCTCGAGCGTTCCCGCCCACGTTACACTGGCACCGAGATGGACGATGTCCATGGGCGCCCACCGGACGCCCAGCTGCGCCGTGGGGCCGCTATAGCGCCAGCTGAGGGCTTCCGTGTACGAGTCCAGGGCGGTGTCGAAGAACCGGGTGTAGCGGACCCGCTGGCTGCCCATGTTCAGGCCGACCGACGCGCCCACGCCGACGCGTGGGCCGATGGGCACGGCGGCCCCGGCCTGGAACTGGCCGACACCGCCCTCCGAGCGCATCTGGTCCACGAACCCCACTGTCTCGTCGCCTACCAGCTGCTCGCCCTCCCGCATGAGCCCCCAGCTCTGGTCCAGGTAACCGCCGTATCCGGCAGTGAGCACGGCGCCCCGCACGGGGAAGACAACCCGGATCAGCGGGAACCGCGTCGTCCCGACATCGTCCTCGGCATCGCCGAGGCGGACGTTGCGGTCCACGGCTTCCAGTGCCACCACGGCGCCTCGACGGCGTGTGTGCGACACGGACGCCGGGTTGACCAGCGGCGCGGCAAAACCCTGCAACCCGATGCCCAGCCCGCCGAGCACCATGGAGCGTGCGTCCGTGGCGATGACAGGGTAGCCTGGGCCTCGGGTGGACGTGAGAGACTGGGCCGCCAGCGCTCCTGGCAGGGTCAGGACGGCGGCGAGCGCGACAGTGCCGGGACGGACCATGATCAAGCCTCTCATCGGACCAGCCCCGCGTCAGTTACGGAAACGACGAGCCTCAGCCTGGGCGGGCGAGGCGATGCGAGGCCGCCGAAGGCCGCGTAGCCGAAGCCGCTGCGCTCCCCGATGGCGGTGATGGCGAGCCAGCTCGGCGGATTCTCGCCGGCCGGCGGGTCCAGATGGAACCGCACGTACGACGTGATGGACAGCGATATGGCCGGCACGTCGGCTCCGGAATCCACGAACTGGGCCGCGGTCAGGGTGTCGCTCGGCGGGCCCACCGGCGGCGTCAGGGGCGATCGCATCAACGGCACATTCGGCCCTTCGAGCACCCCGCGGCCCTCGACCCACCCCGGCCGTTCCAGGCGTCGGGGGCCTGCCGGCAACGGCGCCAGGAGCAGCGCGGCCTGGTTGATGGTCACGCTGTCCAGCGGCAGCCTGCACGCCGCCGGCGACCCGGGCCCGCACGGGATCCTGACATCGGCCATGGGCTGGAAGCGCAGGAGGGACCGCCAGGCCGGGAGGCCGCCGACCCGAAGCATCCCGGCGCCCGGCGCCAGGTCTTCCGGTGTCAGGATGATCTTGCTCGTCCGCATGCTGCCGGCCGGGACAATGGTATCCATCGTGGCGGGCACCGCCTCGAACGCGAACGCCAGCGACTCGATGAAGACGCGCGACCCCGGCGTCGTGGACCGGATCATGCCCCCCATCGCGGCCGCCAGCGTGTCATCCCAGACCGCCACCGCGGCTGAATCCAGCGTGATGCGCAACGTGTCTCCGGCGGTCCACGTGGCGCCGCCAAGGACAGCGCCCGGGCTGCCGCCTGGCGTGGTCCACGCCAGGCTCACGCCGGTGGTGTCGATCCGCGTGTCCCACGTCGCGGAGGGACCGTACCACTCCTCCGTGACCTGCACGACCTCGACATCCACCGGGCCGGGCGAGCTGGCGATGGTGTCCAGCACGATGGTGACGATGCCGCCCCGCAGCGCCTGGATCGTGTCGGTGGCCGTCTGACCCTCCTCCGGTGAGTAGGTCACCGTGATCGGACGGGTCACCGAGAACAGGGTACGCGCCTCGAGGTCGTCCTCGAACTGGTGCGCCGCCATCCGGAACAGGGCATCGTTCATCGAGCCGAGCCGATCGAACGTGGTGTCCGCGACCAGGTAATCGGCCGGCTCCAGGATGACTTCATACGTGCGCACGCCGGGACCCATGAGATCCGACCCGACGGCCGTCGGACCTTCGTCGCCACAGGCGGCCACGAGCGCAGCCAGGACCCAGACCCCCGGGCCGACCTTCAGTATTCGACGCATCTATTCTCTCCGACCTCGCTCAGCGGCTCCGTTCGATTCTCGTCAACCGGCTCCCGAGACCCGTGAGGATCTCGTAACCGATCGTGTCCACCTCCGACGCGAGCTCGTCCACCGTGATCCGCTCGTCGCCATCCTCACCGATCAACGTAACCACATCGCCCGGCCTCGCGGCCGGGACATCGTGCAGCCGCACCGTCACCAGGTCCATGCTCACCCGGCCGATCACCGGTGTCCGGACCCCCCGCACCAGTACTGCGCCCCGGTTGCCCAGCCCCCGGGGGATGCCATCCCCGTAGCCGATCGTCACCGTACCCCACCGCTCCCGCCCCGGCGCCGAGTACGTCGCCCCGTAGCCGGTCGTGCTACCGGACGCCTTCTCCCGTACCAGCGCCAGCCGCGACCGCACGGACGCCACGGGGCGAGGCGCCGGCACCCCGGCCACGCGCGGGGCCGGGTGCCCCCCGTACAGGAATATGCCGGGGCGGACCGCGTCCGCGCCGAACCGTGGCCACCGCAACGCCGCGCCGCTGTTGGCCGCATGGATCATCAGATCCCCGGCGGACACCGGCAGTTGTAC
>JAGTUV010000272.1 GCA_018224305.1 Gemmatimonadota bacterium | reverse complement strand
CTGCCATTTCCCGTCTGGTACCACCGTTGCCCCGTGTACCACAGGCGCAGTTTGGCAGACAGCAGGAGATGTTGACATGAGCAGGTTCAGGACGATAGCGGTGTTCGGTCTGCTGGCCGGAACCGTGGCAGGGTGCGCTCCGCTGGGGAGTCTGGGCGGTCTGGGTGACGTACTGGGCGGCGGCCACTCGCTCCACGGCGAAATACGTTCGGTGGACACACGGCGCGGGAGGCTCCAGGTCCGCGAGCAGTACGGCCGGGACCAGACGGTGCGCTTCGACAATCGCACGCAGGTGGTCTACCAGAACCGGCGGTATCCTGTGTCGTCGCTCGAACGCGGCGATCAGGTGCAGATGCGCGTGGAGTACGACCGCAACAACACGGCGTGGGCGGATCGTATCGAAGTGCGGTCCAGTGCTCGGCAGAACGATCGCGGCTCGATCTGGGGATCGACGCGCGTTCAGCGCCTGGACGGCCGCGTCCAGACCGTTGATACGCGGCGTGGCTACTTCACGGTTACGACGGGCGCCCGCAACACGCAGATGGTGGTCTACATGCCGCGCGATGCGCGCCGCGAGGACATCCGCCGCTTCGATCGGCTGCGCCGCGGCGAACGGGTACGCGCGGACGTGCGTTCCACCGGCCGCAGCAACCAGGCGGAACTGGTTCGCTTCCGCTGATCGTTCACAGTCGGCCCGATTCGGCTGTGCGGGCTGCTGCCACCGGCGATGGCCCCTCAGTCCGCCCCCGCGATGGCCGCTCGCGATGGCCGCTCAGTCCACCGGCGATGGCCCTCAGTCCGCCTGTGACAGCCGCTCGAACGCGCCCGTTGCGCGGTTCTTCCGCACGTCGTCCCACGGGAACCATTGCCCATTCATGGCGACGTATACGCCGGCGGGCAGGATCTGTACGAACGAGAGCGCGCTGCCGAGATTGAACAGCCCATCGGAACTGCCGAATGCATAGGGAATCATCGCACCGGTGATGACGATGGTCTTGCCACCGTGCTGCTGCGCGAGGGCGCGGGCCGTATCCACCATGGTGTCGGTGCCATGAGTGATCACGATCCGGCTCTCATCGCACGCCAGGCACTCCCGGACGATGAGACCGCGGTCATCATCGGTCATATCGAGGCTGTCCATCAGCATGAGCTTTGTGACGACTACATCGACACGTGAGCGGCCGAGGCGCAGCATTTCCGGCACGTGCGTCTCGCGGAAGTCCAGCGTGCCGTGCAGCTCGTCGTACTCCTTGTCGAACGTACCGCCCGTCACGAACACGCGGATACCCATGCTACTCGCCCGACTCCGTGCCGCTAATGCGCCAGGCGTGCACGCCGCGCAGGAGCGTTACGAACGATCCCTCCAGCCGGTCCACACGAATCCGGAACGCGGCGTCGACGGGGTCGAATATGGGAGGTGTCGCTTCCATGCGCGATTCGCTGATGGTGCAATGCACGGCGGGATGCCGGGCCCCATCAAGAATACGTGCGCGCGTGCATCCCACAAGGCCGCCGTGTGGCTTAGGCACACGGCGGGTCCGCTGCACGTGCCGCCGGCATCGAGACGGCGGCACGAGCGACACGCGGGCCTCCCGTGCCGGCGTCGCGCACCCTACCTTGTCACCACGCCGGGCATCGCTCCGCGTCCATTATTCAATCGCGTCCGGAGATCATCCCATGGGCAGGAACGTGGTCGTTGCCGGGCTGCCGCACGCGCCGGTTCTCCTGACCACAGCGCTCGTTGCAGCCGCGTGCACTCCGTCCGCGCCCGCTGCACCCACCCCGTCGTCGAACGAGTGCGTGGTCGTCGCCGACACCGCGCGTCCGCACATCACGTTCGGCGTCGTCAGCGGATCCGGGCGGCGCCATGTCGGCGAGTATTCCTCCATGGATGTACTGGCGGGGCATCTGTACGAGACCCTCGTGCGGGTGGACTGTGCCGACCGTGTCATCGCCGGCCTCGCCGACAGCTGGTCTTCCAGCGACGGTGGCTATTGGAGATTCGAGATCAGGCGCGGCGCCTCTTTCACCGACGGTACGCCGGCCACTGCGCCGGCCATGGCCGCAGCGCTGTCGCTCGCTCCGGTGTCCGGTGGCGTAACCGCCATGTCGGAGTATGACCTGCGCGTGATGTCCGGTCGTGCCGATGTGCGCATGTTCGCGCGGCGGGATCTCATGGTTCATCGCATGCAGGGAGCCGGTTCGCCATCCGGCACGGACCGCTACACGCCGGCGTTTCAGGCTGACGGCCGGACGGTGCAACTGATCGCGCGTTCCGCACCGGGCGGGTTGGGGAGCACACCGGTTGCGCGCAGCGATGCACCGGACACGATCAGCATCCTGACATTCGGAGCCGACCTGCGCGCGGCGATCGATGCAGGCGTCGACGCTCTCGTTACGAACGATGCCGCGACCATCGCGTATGCGCGAGCGCGCTCCGGTTACAGGGTGGCACCGCTGACGTGGAGCAGCACGTATGTGCTCGCATCGGCAGGCGGTGGAGACAGCGTGGCGAGCGTTCCTGCGCTGGCGTTTACTGATGCCGTGGTGGGTGCCGCCTCGCGGTCGGCCATGCCACCGTTCTGGTGGGACAGCTGCCGCACGTTCGTCGATACCGGCGATTCTCCGGCGGACATCCCCCGGCGCCGGGACGGTGCGGCTGCGCCGGGGGACGGCCGCATACTATTCCTGCGGGATGATCCGATCGCGCGCGCGATCGCGGAGCGAATCACGGCGCTCGCGCGCGGCCGGGCGCCGGAGTGGCTCGAACAACGTATCTCATTCGACCTTTCTCCGAGGGCGGAAGGTGTGAACCAGGAGGAACTGCGGGCAGCGCTGAATGATCGGAGCGTGGCAGCGGTTGTGACGGCACTGCGGCGCGTGGAGCACGGCGGCTGCGGCCCTTCATCCATGCAGTTCTACGCGCCGCTGCTGGACGGGTGGCGCGTTACGCCGCTGATCGACACGCGCGACGATCTCGTATACAGGGCGGGCATCGGGCGCGTCACGGTGGACGCGGACGGAACGCTGCGGTTCGGCGGTCGATGACATTCCGCACGCGCATACTCCTCGCCTGCCTCACGGTCGCCGCAGTCCCGCTCCTCATCCTGGCCGCCGGTGCACGGCATGTCGTCCGCGAGCGTCTCACGGAGCAGTATCGCGAGGACGTGGAGCGCTCGACGACGTACGTGCAGACGGAGCTCACCAGCGCAGCGGCCCAACTCGATCAGCGTGTCCGCACACTGGCTGGGCGCATTGTCGATCAGCCGGCAACCCGAGCGGCACTGCTCGAAAGCCAGACGGGCGCCGCGCTGCTGGACTATGCGCCCGACGCGATGCAGCTCACCGGCACCGATTTTCTGCTGCTGCTCGATGAGCGCGGCACCGTGCTCAGTTCCGGGCACTTCCGCAACGACTACGGACGCGAGCTGCCAGGGCTCCTCGAGCTCGACCGTACGGCGGGGCCCGCAGTGGTCGCGGCACACCGGCCGGGCGGCGAGTTCACTGCCCTCGTGCGTGCCCGCGCATTCGACCTCGCCGGCCGCCGGTTCATGGTCGTCGCGGGCCTGGAAATCGATTCCGCTTTCGTATCCCGGCTGACGACCCGTGCCGCAGCACTCACGGTATCGCTCGAGCATCCCGGCGGGATCATCACGAGCGGCACGCCTGCTCCGGAGGACGCCGTCACGAAGACGATTCCGGTTCCGTTCGTCACGAGTGAAACCGCCGCAGCGGTCGGTGCGACCTGGACAATATCCCATTCGCTCGAGCCGCTGCATGCAATAGTCCGACTCGTGGACCGCTGGTTTGTCATTGCCCTCGGCACGGCGCTGCTGCTCGCGTTCGTCATTGCACGCCTGCTCGCGGCGCGCGTTACACAGCCGCTCGAGCGGCTGGCGCGCAGTGCCAGCCGTGTCGAACTCACGCGCTACGACGTGAAGCTCTCGACGAGCCGCCGCGACGAGATCGGATCGCTGTCACGCCTGCTCGACCGGATGGTGCAACGCCTGCGCGCAGGGGCGCGGCAGCTTCGCGATGCGGAGCGGCGAGCGACGGTCGGGGACATGGCGCGCCAGGTGAACCACGACATCCGCAATGGGCTTCTGCCCATCCGCAATGTCATCCATCACCTCACCGAGGTGGCACAGCAGACGCCCGCCGAGCTCGGCGCGGTGTTCAGCGAGCGAGCGGGCACACTTCAGGGCGGGATCGGGTATCTGGAAGACCTGGCCACGAACTACGCGCGGCTCACACCGCGCACGGAGCGCCGGCCGTGTGACGTGAACGCCGTCATCGAGGCGCTGCGCGATGCGGGCACGCCGGATGACGATCGTCTGACACTCGAGCTTGCGCGCACGCTGCCGAGCGCTACGGCCGATCCGGTCGCACTCCGTCGCGTGCTGGAGAATCTCGTGATCAACGCAATGGAAAGTCTGCCGGAAGACGAAGGCCGCGTCACCGTCCGCACGGAGGAGGCGGGAACGACGAATGACCACCGCGTGACGATCACTGTTACAGACACGGGCGCCGGAATAGCGACCGATGCCCTGGACCGCATCTTCGATGACTTCTATACGACGAAGGAACGGGGTACGGGACTCGGCCTGTCGATCGTGCGCCGCCTGGTGACGGACATGGGGGGACGGATCCGCGTGCAGAGCGAGCCCGGCCGCGGCACCACGTTCATGGTAGACCTGCCGGTCGAGGGACTGAATGGCTGAGCCGCAGGGACTCACACCGCCGCAGCCGCGCATCCTCGTCGTCGATGACGTCGTTGCGATGGCGGAGCAGTATGCGTACGACCTGAAGCGGCTCGGCGGATATCGTACGCGAATCGCCGGCGGCGGTAGGGAAGCGATTGCCGCACTGGTCGAGGAGGAAGTCGATTGCGTAATCCTCGATCTCGAGATGCCGGGCATGGACGGCTTCGAGGTGTTGCGCACGATGCACGACCGCGACCTCGGCGTGCCCGTAATCGTATACACGGGGACGGGCGACTTCGAGCGCTGTGCGCAGGCGATCCGCCTCGGTGCTTACAGCTTCATCGACAAGGCGGAATCGATGCAGCGCGTGGTGCAGGAAGTGCGCAACGCGCTCGAGCGCGGACGCCTGGTGCGGGAGGTGCGCGCCCTGCGAGCCCGCGTGGACGCGGAATCCACGATCATCGGAGAGTCGCTGCCGATGCGGAAGCTGCGCGAGCAGATCCGCGTTCTCGCACCGATTCCGAGCCCCGTGCTCATTCTCGGTGAGAGCGGATCCGGCAAGGAACTGGTTGCGCAGGACCTCCACGCATTCGGTACCGATCCGAAGGCGCCGTTCGTGGCCGTCAACTGCGCCGCGCTGCCCGAGTCACTCGTCGAGAGCGAGCTGTTCGGCCACGAGCGCGGCGCGTACACCGGCGCGGACAGCCGCGTGATCGGCAAGGTCGAGAGCGCCAACGGCGGGACGCTGTTCCTCGACGAGATCGGCGAGCTGCCGCTGCCGCTGCAGGGCAAGCTGCTGCGGTTCGT
>JAGTUV010000271.1 GCA_018224305.1 Gemmatimonadota bacterium | reverse complement strand
TACTGCACGGCAGTGTCATCATGAACTCCTGGAGCTGCTCGCGCACACTGTCGGATGTCGTCTCTTCGTAGCGACGCATCACGTTCGTGAGCACGCCCTCCCACGGCTCGCTGTACGAGCCTGCCGCGCCACCCGCCTTGTACGGGAACTTGACCTTCCTGCGACCGGATCCGTTCAGGATGCCGTCGCGGACCTTCTGCGGCAGTTCACCCCACGGAGTGTTCGGGTCGAAGCTGTAATGCTCGGCCAGCCCCGGGATGATCGTCTTGCGGAGGTGACCGCTCGGCTCGCCCCAGGGCAGGATGACGCCCTCGAGGATCGAGATGATCGCATCGCCGACGACCAGTGCCGGGCTGACTTCACGACGCGTCCCGAGACCACCGCAGCCGTCGCACGCACCGTACGGCGAGTTGAACGAGAACTGCCGCGGCTCCAGCTCGGCCATGCTCGTGCCGCAATTGACACAGGCATAGCGCTCGCTGAACAGATGCGTCCTCTCCGCGCCGGCGTGCTCGACGACCTCGGCAATGCCGTTCGCCGAGCGCAGCGCTGTTTCGATCGAGTCAGCGAGCCGCGACCGATCGGCGTCGCGCACCACGAGGCGGTCCACGACCATCGAGATGTCATGGTTCTCGTAGCGGTTCAGCTTCGGCGGCGACTCGAGGTCGTGCAGCTCACCATCGACGCGAACACGTACGAAACCCTTCTTGCGCGCATCTTCGAACAGGTCGCGGAACTCGCCCTTGCGGCCGCGTACGAGCGGTGCGAGCACCTCGATGCGCGTGCCCTCCGTCCATGCGAGGATCTGATCGACGATCTGGGTGGCCGACTGACGACGTACCGGCTGTCCGCACTCCGTGCAGTGCGGCACTCCGACCCGCGCCCACAACAGGCGCAGGTAGTCATAGACTTCGGTGACCGTTCCCACCGTCGAGCGCGGGTTGCGCCCGGTCGTCTTCTGCTCGATCGAAATCGCCGGAGACAATCCCTCGATGACATCGACGTCGGGCTTCTCCATGACGCCGAGGAACTGGCGTGCGTAGGCCGACAGCGATTCAACGTAGCGACGCTGGCCTTCGGCGTAGATCGTGTCGAAGGCGAGGGATGACTTGCCGGAACCGGACAGGCCGGTGATGACGGTCAGACAGTCGCGCGGGATCTCGACATCAATATTCTGCAGGTTGTGCTCGCGGGCTCCGCGGACAACCAGTTTCTCTTCCATGTATCGGCTTCGCCTCGGGGATCAGGGCTGACCGGGAGAGTACCCCGCTCGGGCGGCACCGATCCAGCATGCCCGGACGGCGGGTGGAGCGGCCGGGGGGGCCGCCCCGGGCTGCGGGCCCCCTGTGCCTACTTCGCGCGCTCCAGGTACTTCCCTTCCCGCGGATCGACGCGAAGCATGTCGCCCTCGTTGATGAAGGAGGGCACCTGCACGGTCACGCCGTTGGAGAGCTTTGCGGGCTTGGTCATGGCGGTCTTGGTGGCGCCCGTCATGGTCGGCTCGGTCTCGACGACTTCCAGCTCGAGCGAGGATGGCAGGTCCACGCCGATCGCCTGGTTGTTATAGAACTCGGCGAGAATCACCATGTTCTCCGTCAGCCACTGTCCCGAGTCGCCGAGAATCTCGTCATCGAGCATCAGCATCTCGAAACTCTCGTTGTTCATGAAATGGTAGTGGTGCGAGTCCTTGTACATGAACTGGAGTTCGTGCGTCTCCATCTGCGCCTTCTCGACGGTGTCGGCGGCGCGGAAGCGGTGCTCCGTCGTGGAGCCCGTCTTGATGTTGCGCATTTTGGCCTGGACGAACGCGCGCAGGTTGCCCGGCGTGTGATGATGGAACTCGATCACACGGTGCGGCTCGCCGTTGAACAGGATGACGTTGCCGCGTCGGATCTGCGTGGCGGGCATCGACATGAAGGTCCTTTTCCTCTCGCTGGGTTCCGGAAGCAGTACAGCCAGGCAATTTTCGCGGGGGACGAGGGGTACGTCAAGCTCAATCCCCGTGCTCCCGTGTCAGGCACGGTTGGCGTGGGCGAGGAGCCAGTCGGTGAGCAGGGGCCAGATTTCGCGGCGGGCATCGCGGCTCACGACGAGGGCGACGTGACCGTAATCGCGGCTGAAACCGGTGTCGGTGCCGGCTTCGACAAACAGCTTGTCTTTGGAACCGACGAGGTCGTAGAGACCGCGGCACGCGGCGGGCGGTGCGAAGCGGGAGTCGCCGGTGCCGGCGACGAACAGCAGTGGGAGCGTCAAAGCTGCGAACGCTTCGCCGTAATCGGTACCATCGCGACCGGTCCAGCGGCCCCGGATGTTCCATTCCATCCACTGCTCCATGACGCCGGACAGCTCGTCCTCGGGTCCGAGGCCGAGCAGGCGTGCGGGGAACGTGTCCATGCGGCGGGAGGCGAGGCGCATGGCCCATGCACCGAACCAGCGCCAGCGCTGAAGCCAGGGCAGCGGTGTGGCGAGGATGGCGGCAGCCCGCACGTCGAGTTCCAGACCCGGCGTGCCGGCGAGCGCGGCGAGCACCGATGCGCCGCCGGCGGAATGACCGACGAGCAGCGGCCGCCGCCCTTCGGCGGTGACTGCGCCGATGACGGCAGGCAGGTCGAGACGTCCCCAGTCGTCGAAGATCCAGCGCTGACCGGGGGCGGGCCGCTGGCTCTCGCCGTGTCCGCGAAAGTCGACGACCCATGCCTCGAACCCGCGCGCTGCGACTTCACGGGCGAAGCCGGTGCCGCGGGTGCCGAGCCAGAAGCTCCAGTTCGAGAACGTACCCGGCGCGAGGATGACGGGGATGCCGCTGCGGTCTCCGAGGCGGTGCACTGCAATGGCGACACCGTCAGCGGTCCGGATGCGCTGAACGGTTGCGGCGCCGTCCATCATGCGGCGGTCACGCCGGGATGAACACGCGCAGCGCCTCGCGCATGACGGTAATGGAGACGGGGGTCATGCCGGCGGGATCGCCATCCACCTGCACGGCAATGGGCGGATCGGCATCGATCGTAATCTCGTGGGTCTGGAAGTGGAGCAGCCGCTCGCTGCCCGCGACCCTGCGGCTCGCCGAGCGCCAGAGGATGGCGGCGAGGTCCGGCGCGTTGCGGGGTGCGACGATGACGACATCGAGCAGACCGTCGCGCCAGGCGCTGGTCGGGCGCGGAGCCAGCGAGAAGCGGATGGGCAGCCAGTGGGCGAAGAGCTCGCCGACATTGGCAACCATCACGGAGACGGCTTCCACCTCGATGTCGCGGCCGTCGGCGGTGATGCGGAATCGTCGCGGCCCCGCGGTGAGTGCCTCCTTGACCGCCGCGTAGACGTAGGCACCGAAGCCCCACCGCTCCTTGAGCTCCCGCGTCGCGGACTGCATCACTGCCGCGTCGTAGCCGGCACCGGCGAGGAGTGCGAACGCGCGATCGTTGATGCGCCCGAGATCGATGGCGGAGACCACCCCGGAGACGGCTACCTCGACGGCATTCTCGAGACCCCTCGGGATGCCGAGGTTCTGGGCGACCTGATTGGCGGTGCCGCGCGGAATGATGGCGAGCGGCGTTACGGTGCCGGCGAGACCTGTGGCGGCTTCGGCGAGCGTGCCGTCACCGCCGCAGACCGCCACCGCACGATAGCCGAGCCGCGCGGCCTCAGCCGCCAGTTCCGTGGCGTGACCGGCGTGCTCTGTGGCCACGAGATCGAAGGCCGCGCCGCGCGCGGCGAATGCGCCGCCAAGCCTGCGCCGCATGCGCGCCTCGTCATCGTTCCCCGCATGCGGGTTCAGGATGATGA
The DNA here is from genome assembly GCA_018224305.1 of Gemmatimonadota bacterium. Classification (GTDB taxonomy): domain Bacteria; phylum Gemmatimonadota; class Gemmatimonadetes; order Longimicrobiales; family RSA9; genus SH-MAG3. The sequence goes on along the minus strand of JAGTUV010000271.1, from coordinate 1,663 downwards.
GAGTACGGCCGGCAAACGAGCCGGCCGCAGTCACACTGACAGAATTCACGACAGGGGCGCGCTTCAGGCGCCGAGCTGACGGAAGTTCGGATCGTTCGAAAGCGCCTGGAGCCGCTCCACACGCGTCTCGGTCGGCGGGTGCGTGCTGAACCAGCGCATCACGTTCGCGCCGCGCAGCGGATTGACGATCGCGAGCTGGGCCGCCGCAGGATTCACCTGCATCGGGATGCGCTGCGAGTAGGTGTCGAGGCGGCGCAGCGCGCCCGCGAGGTCCATGGGCCTGCCGGTGATGCGTGCTGCGGTCTCGTCCGCCTGGAACTCGTTCTGGCGGCTGATCGCGAACTGGATGATCATCGCCGCGATCGGCGCGACGATGGCGGCGGCGAGCACGGCAAACGGATTGCCGCCCTCACTGCGGCCGCCGCCGAAGATAGCGCCCCACTTCACGATGTTGGCGACCATCGCAATCGCACCCGCCATCGTGGCGGCGATCGTGCCGACCAGCATGTGACGGTGCTTGATGTGAGCGAGCTCGTGCGCCATCACGCCCTCCAGCTCCTCGCGGCTGACGAGCTTCAGGATGCCCGCCGTGCAGCACACCACGGCGTTCTTCGCATTGCGCCCCGTCGCGAACGCGTTCGGCTGTTCCGAGGGCGCAATTGCCACGGTCGGCATCGGCAGGTCGGCCCGCTGACGCAGCCGGTCGACCATGTCGTACAGTTCGGGTGCCGCCTCACGGTCGATGATCTTCGCCTTGTACATCTTCAGCACCATCTTGTCGCTGAACCAGTACATCCCGAAGTTCATGACGGCGGCGAGCACGAAGAACAGGATCATGCCCTGCTGCCCGCCGAGCGCGCCGCCCAGTACGACCAGCAGCGCCGTGAGACCGGCCATCAGCATGAAGACTTTGACTCGTTCCATTTCAGTCCCGCCTCCTGAAGTGTTCTCGCTGGCGCATTATACCCGTTTGATTCCGCCCCGGTCCAGTGCTGATGACGTATCGGCCTGATCAGGACGTCGACCACCCGAAAGTCGTGCATTGACGCATTACCCCATGGCAACGCCCCAGTCGGACCGCGAGGTTCGTTGCGATTGGTGAGAACGTATGTAAAATAAGGGAGATAGGGGGATTCGGAGGAGATATGGGGATTGACGGAGACGGCAGCCACACACTCTCCGGACGGGTGATCCAGTGCATCATTCAAGTGCATCAAACCCTCGGACCCGGATTTCTGGAAAGCGTATACCGGCGAGCACTGCTCATCGAACTCTGCAGACAGAACCTGGCCACACAGGCCGAGAAGGAAGTCGTGATTTATTATGACGGCCACGAGGTCGGCAAGCATCGTCTCGACCTGCTCGTGGAAGGGCAGATAATCCTCGAGCTCAAGACCGTGGAGGCCTTGAGTAAAGCGCACTACGCCCAGGTACGGTCGTATCTCAGGGCAACGCGTCTGTATGTGGCGCTGCTGGTCAACTTCGCAGCCGACCGTGCAGATTTCCGCCGAATCGAGAGTTCATGACGCATCTCCCTATCTCCCGAATCCCCCCGATCTCCCTTCTTACACACTGGAGACGCCCTGCGATGCGACGCACGTGACTGCACGACCCGTGGTCAGCGATCGACCTTGCGAGCGCCGCCACTCCCACCCCCTCTCCC
>JAGTUV010000270.1 GCA_018224305.1 Gemmatimonadota bacterium | reverse complement strand
GTTCGCGTCGCTCACCCGCCCGACCACCTGCTGCGCCAGATCGAACCGCGCGGCCAGGTCCTCCTGCGTGACCTGACCCTCGAGCCGCGGATCGATGCCGATGCGGAGCGGCGCCGTGCGCGTGGTGCCGTCCGCCGTGAAACGCACGGTGTACTCACCCGGCCGTGCGACCGGTCCGCGGTTGCCTGCTGCCCACATGATCATGCCAGGGAATGTCGTGAAGCCGGGGTAGCGCAGATCCCAGCTGAACCGGTTCAGCCCTGCATCGAGCGGCAGGCGTGCGCCGCCTCCGCCGAACCCCCCGCCGCCCTGACCGCTCTGGCGGCCCTCCTCACTCGTCGTGTCAGCCTCAGCCTCGTACGTGCGGATGACGCTGCCATCCCGGTCGACGATTTCCAGCGTAACCTGCTGTGCGTCCTCGGGCAGGTAGTAGTAGATGGTGGCGCCGTTGTCGACGCCGCGCTCTGCACTGGACGGCCGGAACAGCGTGACGCCGGCGAGGCGTCCGTTCGTGCGGGCCATCTCGCGGAGTGGTGCAACATCGTACATGATGTAGAACGAGCGGCCGTGCGTCGCGATCGCGATGTCCTCGCGCGTGGATGCGATGTCGGCGATCTGCACGACGGGCATGTCCTGCTGGAGCGAGCGCCAGCTCGCGCCGTTGTCGAACGAGACCCACACGCGCTTCTCGGTGCCGAGATAGAGAAGGCCGGGCTGCACGACATCCTCACGGATGGTGAGAGCGAAGTCGCCGTCCGGGATGCCGTTCGTGATGCGGGTCCACGTCCGGCCGTAGTCCTCGGTGCGGAACGCGTAGGGCAGGTAATCGCCGAGCAGCATGCGATGGCCGGCGACGTACGCGCGTCCGGGCACATGCGGCGACGCATCGACCGTGAAGACCTTGGTGAACTCCGGCAGTCCGGGCGGTGTCACGTTCTGCCACGATGCGCCGCCGTCGCGGGTGACCTGAACGACGCCATCATCGGTGCCCGCCCAGATCACGTCCGCCTCGTGCGGCGATGGTGCGAGCGCGAACACGGTCGGATACGTCTCGACGCCCGTCTGGTCGAGCGTGATCGGGCCGCCGGACGCTTCCATCGTCGCCGGCTCGGCGCGCGTCAGGTCCGGACTGATCCGCTCCCAGCTCTGTCCCTCGTTCGTGCTGCGCCAGACATGCTGCGAGGTGGTGTAGAGCACCTTCGGGCCCGTGCGCGAGAACACGATCGGGAACGTCCACTGCACGCGTTCCTTTATGTCCTTTGCCGACCATCCCATCGGGTTGTCCGGCCATACATTCACGGCGCGGCGCTGTCCGGTGCCGTAATCGAAGCGGTCGAGTGCGCCGCCGTAGCAGCCGGCGTAGAAGATGTCGATCTGCTCCGGGTCGTTGCTGACGTAGCCGCTCTCGCAGCCGCCGGGCGCGTAGAAGAACTGGCTGCCGGTGGCCAGGTGGCCCCAGCCGCGCGACGGCACGCACACGGTGCTGTTGTCCTGCTGCCCGCCGCACACGTGGTACGGCTCGTGGGCCGTCAGGCCGATGCGGTAGATCTGTGCAGTCGGATAGTCCTGCTCCGTCCACGTGCGACCGGCATTGAAGCTGACGTTGCCGCCGCCATCGTTCGCATTGATCATACGCTGGTTGTCGTTCGTCGCGATCCACAGGTCGTGGTTGTCGCCGTGCGGGACGCGGATCTGCGTGTCGAACGTCTCGCCGCCATCGTCGGAGCGCCAGAACTGCACGTTCACGACATACACGCGGTCGGCATCCTGCGGGTCCGCGTAGATGCGTGTGTAGTAGAACGCGCGCTGCCGGAGCTTCCGCTCCGTGTTCATCAGCTGCCACGTGGCACCCCCATCATCGGAACGGAACACGCCGCCGCTGTCCGCCTCGATGATCGCGTAGACACGGTTCGGGTCGGCTCGCGACACCGAAACACCGATCTTGCCGACCGGCTGATTCTGCGGCAGTCCCGCGTTGCGCGTGAGCTCCGTCCACGTGCTGCCGCCATCGGTGCTCTTGAACAGACCGCTGCCATCGCCGCCGCTCGACATCGCCCACGGCCTGCGGAATGCGTCCCACAGCGACGCGTAGATGACGTTCGGGTTCGTTTCATCGATCGATATGTCCACACCACCAGTCTTCGCGTCGCGATACAGCACGCGCGTCCACGTCGCACCGCCATCCGTGCTGCGGTATATGCCGCGCTCCTCGTTCTCTGCGCCGTACTCGCCGAACGCGCCGGCAAACACGATGTCGCAGTTCGTCGGGTGCACGCGCAGGCGCGAGAAGTTGCGCCCCTTGCGAAGTCCGATGTGCTGCCACGTCTTGCCGGCATCGGTCGACTTGTAGAGACCGTCGCCCGCCTGGATGTTGCCCCGCAGCTGCGTCTCACCCGTGCCGATGTACACGACGTCGGGGTTCGCCGCACACACGCCGATCGACCCGACCGACGCTGACGTGATCTGACCATCCGTGACGGGGGTCCACGTCGTCCCGCCGTCCGTGGTCTTCCACAGGCCGCCGCCCGTCGCACCGAAGTAATACTCGAGCAGGCGTGCATCGCTGCCGCCGACCGCGATCGACCGTCCGCCGCGATCGGGACCGATGTTGTCCCAGCTCAGTGCCGCAAACGGATCGGGTGTCGCGGACTCCTGCGCCGGCAGCAGCCGGGGCGCGGCGGAGAGGAGCACAGTGGTGAGCGTCAGCGTGCGAGCAGCTGCGCGGGTGATACAACGCATGGCGTCGCCTCCAGAAACACGTCGACCGGGATGGTGGAGAGGCCCGCGGCGGAGCGCGGGTGCCAGCGATTGTATCCATTCGGCGACGTTCGCGCGAGTCATGATTGTCAAACGGCACAGCACACCTCCGATTTTCGGCAGCACGTCGGTCGGCAACCCCGCCTGTCCATCAGCATGCTGCCGCCGCGTCCTGACCCGACGTCGTCAGCGGGGTTGGCCTGCACCGCCGGTGGCGCATGACGTGCTCCGGCGGCATCATACGACTCGCAGCTTGAGAGGAGCAATTCGGATGACCGTCGTGCACAGGCCTCACGTGACGCCCCCTGCAGAGGCACTCTCCGCCCGCACGCTGGAGAGATTGAAGCAGCGTCTTCGCACGCTGCGGGAAGAGGTGCTGGAGGAGGAGGCCCAACAGGAAGCGCTGTTGCGGCACGTTCATCCATCAAACCGGCCGAGCGCGCGGAACCTCATCCATTACCTGGTGCTCCGGCGCGGTGACATGCGGCAGCTCCAGGCGGACCTGGCCTGGGTCGGCCTCTCGTCCCTCGGTCGCACCGAATCCCATGTGCTCGTGAGCCTCGACCGCGTTCTCGCCATGCTCGCGCTGTCCACCGGAGACGAGCTCGGGACCTACGACCACGCCGCGCCCGTCGGCTTCCGGCAGGGCGACGAGCTTCTCCAGCTGCACACGGCCCAGCTGCTGGGCGCGGGACGGCCCCACCGGCGGGTCCGTATCGCGGTGACCCTCCCCACGGAGGCGGCGGGCGACGCGCGCCTGTGCGAAGGACTCGTCAAAGCCGGAATGGATGTGGCCCGGATCAACTGCGCGCACGACGACCCCGAAACCTGGCGCGCCATGGTCGGCAACGTGCGGGAGGCCGCCCGGCGAGCGGGTCAAAGCCTTCGCGTGCTGATGGACCTGGCGGGGCCGAAGCTGCGTATCGGCGACGTGGCTGGAGGGGCACTGCCCGCCCGCCTCCGCCGAGGTGAGGCGTTCCTGCTGGTCGAGGAGGGGCGGCACATACCGGAGGAGCAGACCGGGAGCTCGGATTGGCGGAGTACCTGCTCCGTCGCCGAGGTGTTCACCCAGGTGACTGTTGGCGCGGCGGTGTGGTTCGACGATGGCCGGATCGGCGGCCGGGTCGAGGGGCGGGGCGCCGGTTGGCTGCGGATCCGCATCACCCACGCCAAACGTGAGGGAACAAAGCTCCGGGCGAACAAGGGAATCAATCTGCCTGAGACGGTGCTGGCGGTGCCGTCGCTCCGGGACGACGACCTTCGTGCCCTGGCATTCGTGGCCGGGCACGCCGACGCCGTGGCGCTTTCGTTCGTTCAGCGCGAGGAGGACGTCATCCGCCTGCAGGAGGAACTCGCGCGGCTGGGCGGAGCCGGACTGGGTGTAGTGCTCAAGATCGAGACACGCGCCGGGTTCGAGAACCTGCCCCGCCTTCTCCTCGCCGTCATGCGGAACGAACGTTACGGCGTGATGATCGCACGGGGGGACCTGGCCGTGGAGATGGGTTTCGAGCGCCTGGCGGAGGTCCAGGAGGAGATCCTGTGGTTTGCGGAGGCAGCCCACGCTCCCACGATCTGGGCCACCCAGGTCCTGGAGACACTTGCGAAGACCGGCGCCCCGTCGCGGGCCGAAGTCACAGACGCGGCGATGAGCGGCCGTGCCGAGGCCGTGCTCCTCAACAAGGGCACCTACATCCTGGACACCATCGCGTCCCTGGATGATATCCTCGCCCGGATGGCCGAGCACCAGGCGAAGAAGCGCACGCTCCTCCGGTCGCTCAACATCTCCGACAACCTGTAGAAACGTCGTTTCACGGGGCGTCGGCCACACACCGCTAGCGGGCGAGGCGCGCGTTGCTGAACTCGGGCTCGCCCGTCACCTCGCGCACCAGGTGTTCGACCAGCCAGGCGGGCATGCCGGCCACGGCGTCCTCGGTCGGAAGCTCGACCTCGGCGAGCACCAGGTCGAGGTTGGTGAATTCGTCGATCTCCCATGTGTAGGCGCCGTCGACGACCGTGTAGCGCCGCTTGGTGAGCCGGCGGCCCTCGGTCAGCGGCCAGAGCCGGTCAAAGAGTTCACGGGTGGTGTCCTCTTCCAGCTCGAGGCGTGTGAGGCCGGCGCCGCCCTTGACGTTGCGTACCCATCGTTCCTGGCCGTTGCTGCGCGAGTGGCGCAGGCGCTCGACGAGTCGGCGGCCGGGGAGGTAGCCCTGCTCGATCTCCACAACCGGTGCTCCTCCCACTTGCGGCGGCACCCCCGAAAGCAGGTACCTGCGCTCGATCTCGCGTCCCGCCCGGGAGTGTTCGTCCAGCTGTGCGGCGACGGTCTCGACATCGGCGAAGAATCCGTCCCCGTTCCCGTCCAGCCAGCCCGCCCGCACGCGGCCGAAGGCCACTTCGGCGTCACGGCGCACGAGCCGGGCGAGTGCGAGCAGGCCCGGTCGCGGATCGCGGCCACGTACCCGGCGCAGTGCCGCGCTCTCGTCCTCGGCTTCCAGTACGCAGATCCTCATCGCCCGCGCCTGCTCGGCGGCGCTGTCTTCAAGAGCAGCGTTCAGCTGGCGAGCCAGCAGGTTCGCGTCGTTGACCTCGCCCAGCGCATCCTGCAGCCACGTGAGCCGTTCGAGCAGGGGCGCCGCCCCGTCGGCGATGCGCGCGACGGGCTCCAGCAGATACCGCAGCCGCTTCCCGGCAATCCGCGCCCGGTGAGCCTGGTCAGCTTCGGAGGGGCCGGAAACGGAGTCCAGGCGCGCGCGCAACGCGTCCGCGTGCCGGCGCAACAGCGCCGCCAGTACTGCAGCGAAGCGGGGTTCGTCCGGCCCACTGTCAACGTTGACTCGGAGAGTGTAGTGGGAAAGTGAATCGCGCAGCGGCTCGAAGACACGCTCGAACGGCTCCGATACCGCGGGCAGCACTTCACCGTTCTCCGGGGAATCGACCTTCGCGGCCAGCCGCTGCTGGAGCCAGCGGGCGCCGACGCGCTGCCGCGCTGTCAGCGATGGGTACCGAGCTGTGAGCCACGCCGCATGCACCTCCACGTCGCGCGCCGC
>JAGTUV010000269.1 GCA_018224305.1 Gemmatimonadota bacterium | reverse complement strand
GAAGTTTCCGGGGAAGGGGTTGGAAGGGTATGTGCCGAAGGTGGCGAGAGGGGAGTGGAAGGGGTAGGGGTTTCGAGAGATCGGATCATGGCCGTGAGCATCGCGACGACACGGAACAGCGCCTGGCGGGGCGCATCAATTCTCTCCTGGGGGACGAGATTGAAATCCACGAGTTCATCGAGGCACGCCGCGCACTCGGTGGCCGAGCCCCGGGCGATATGTTAGAAGTTCATCTTGTCCCGAATCGTCCAGTTTCCCGAGCCTTCGGCAATGTTGCGCGTTATCGACATGGCCCCGCGTTTCAGGTTGTCTCTGGAATCCGCGTGGCCGCGCGGCAATGCCTCGAGCAGGTCGCGGACCTCACGAAGGGCCGTAACGCCCGTGCGCGTGCGAGTGCGCGTGCGTCCGTTTCCGTATCACTCCGCGTGCATTGTGCCTGTGCCCCTCACTCAGAGGCCCAGCCGCGCCACCCGAACCGGAGCACCACATGACCTCCCCCGATAAGCCTGCGAGCAATCCCCCAGAACGTGGTGCCTCCGAAACCACCCCTGCCCCTATGACCCGACGCACCTTCGTCGCTGCTTCCACCACCGCCATGAGCGCGATGATCGTCCCGCGCCATGTCCTCGGCGGCCCGAACCACATCGCGCCGAGTGCAAAGCTCAACATCGCGATCATCGGCGCTGGCGGGATGGGGATGTCCAACGCGGAGAACATGACAGCCGAGAACATCGTCGCGATCTGCGATGTGGACTTCCCGTACGTCGAGCGGCAGCTCGAGTCGAAGCAGAAGGATGGTCAGGGCGTCGAGCGTCCCAAGGGAGTCGCTGTGAAGGAAGCGTTCACGAGGGCGACGCGCTACACGGATTTCCGCGTCATGCTCGAGCGACAGCGTGACATTGATGCGGTGGTGATCGCGACGCCGGACCACACCCATGCGGTGATCACCGACATGGCGATGAAGATGGGCAAGCACGTCTTCCTGCAGAAACCGCTGACAGCGACGGTGTATGAAGCGCGTTTGCTCCATGAGACTGCGCGGGCCACGCGCGTCGTTACGCAGATGGGTAATCAGGGTCACTCCATGGATGAGGCGCGCGTCATCAACGAGTGGATCCAGGGCGGCGTGATTGGCCCGGTGCGCGAGGTTCACATCTGGACGAACCGGCCCATCTGGCCGCAGGGCATTCCGCGACCGGTCGAGTACGCCACGCTCCAGAGCGGCGACGGTTCACCGGCCGCGCCGCGCACGAGCTGGAACTCGCGCGCGATTGCGGAGGCCACTGCGGCGGCGATGTCGGCCGACTATCGCGTGCCGGACACTCTGAACTGGGACCTCTACCTCGGGCCCGCGGACGTACCGTATCATCCGATCTATCACCCGTTCAACTGGCGCGGCTGGGTCGATTTCGGCGTCGGTGCGCTCGGCGACATGGCCGCTCATCTGCTCGATCATCCATATTGGGCGCTCGGACTCGGATATCCGACGAGCGTCGAGGCGACATCGACACCGTTTGGCGGTCCGCGCGACAATCCCTCGACGTACCCGCTTGCGATGACAGCGCACTACGAGTTCCCCGCGCGCGGCATGCAGCCGCCCGTTCGTGTGAACTGGTACGACGGCGGTCTGATGCCGGCACGCCATCCCATGCTTCCGGACGACCTCGCGTTGAATCGAGAGGGCGGCGTCATGTACATCGGCGAGTGGGGAGTGCTCATGCACGAGACGTACGGCCGCAACCCGCGGCTGTTCCCGGAATCGCTGATGGAGCACGCGCAATCGGTACCGCAGACGTATCCACGGATCGGCGATGATCACGAAACGAACTGGGTTCGTGCGTGCAAGGGTGAGGTACAGGCGACGAGCCCGTTCGAATATGCAGCGCCGCTGACCGAGGTCATGCTGCTCGGCATTGTCGCGCTCAGGGCAGGGCAGGGAAAGAAGATCGTGTTCGACCCTGCGAGCATGCGTATCACGAATGATGAAGACGCGAATCAGTACCTCACGCGCGAGTATCGCGACGGCTGGAACCTGTGAAGCACGCACATTCTGGTGGCCGGAACCTGTGAAGCACGAACATCGTGCTGGCTGGACGCTGTGAATCCGGGCGCTGCGTGCTGGCTGGACTCCGTGAATCCGGGCGCTCCGCTGCACGATCGTGTGATCGTGCCGGCGCGAAGCGCGTACTTACAACAATGAACGGGAGGGCCCCTGATGCCGATGAACCGAGTCCGAATCGCGATATCGTGTCTGATCGTTGCGGCAGTGGCAGCATGCACGCCCGGCAACACCGACATGGATGACGAACTGTCTGCCGGCGACGCTGCCGATGCGCAGGCGGCCGGCGCAAATGCGCAGCAGGCGAACATGCTGACAGCCGCACAGGTGCAGGACGGCTGGAGACTGCTGTTCGATGGCAGCACGCTCGGCGGCTGGCGAGGCTACAATCGGAGTGACTTGCCGGCGGGTTGGGAGGCGATCGATGGCTCACTCGTACGGACCGCTTCCGGAGGCGACATCATCACCACGGAGCAGTTCGCCAACTTCGAGATGGAGATCGACTGGATGGTTCGGGAAGCGGGAAACAGCGGCATCTTCTACCGCGCCATCGAATCCACGGATCCGATCTATTACAGCGCACCCGAGATGCAGGTGCTCGACGATGCCGGACACGTGGATGGCGGATCGCGACTGACGGCCGCGGGCGCCAATTACGGTCTGCACCCCGCGCCGGAAGGTGTGGTGCGGCCGGCAGGCGAGTGGAACAGCGTGAGGCTGGTGGTCAACGGCAATCACGTCGAGCACTGGCTGAACGGCCGGATGGTCGTCGAGTACGAGCTGGGCAGTGAGGACTGGAAACAGCGCGTAGCCAACAGCAAGTTCGTCGAGTGGCCCGCCTACGGAACAGCGGATAGCGGCCATATCGGTCTCCAGGATCATGGCGATTGGGTCGCGTTCCGCAACATCCGTATCAAGGTGTTGCCATGAACATGCGTGGACACCACTCAATGCTCACGGTGCTGCCATGAACGCACGCCTCAGCACGATGATGTTCCTCCAGTTCTTCATCTGGGGGGCGTGGTACACCACAGTCGCCGTGTACATGGCGAACAACGGCATGGAGACGCTCACTCACTGGCCGTATACGGTGAACCCGATCGCGGCCATCGTCGCGCCGTTCTTCCTCGGTCTCGTTGCCGACCGGTTCTTTGCGACGGAGAAAGTACTGGGGGCGCTGCACCTGGCCGGTGGCGTGATCATGATGTTGGTGCCTGCCGCAGTGGAATCGCCTGGACTGTTCATAACACTGCTGCTGCTCTACAACCTGTGCTACATGCCGACGCTCGGCCTGTCGAACTCGCTCGCGTTCCATCACATCCGTGACCAGGAGAAGCAGTTCCCGCTCATACGCGTGTTCGGCACGGTCGGCTGGATCGTCGCCGGCCTGTTCATCAGCTTCGTGCTCGGCCGCTTCGTGGCGGGCGGGGTACCCGAGCAGACTGCGGCGCCGCTCTACACGACTGCTGTCGCGAGCATGTTACTGGGACTCTACGCCTTCACCCTGCCGCACACACCGCCGCGCGCGGCCGGTGAGAGGATCTCCATTCGCAGTATCGTGGGTCTCGATGCGCTCGACCAGCTGGGCAGCCGGTCGTTCTATGCCTTCATAACAGCTTCGCTGCTGCTCTGCATCCCCCTCGCCGCGTACTACAACTTCACCCAGATCTTCCTGGGCGACGCCGGCGTCACGCGCATCGCGGCGACGCAGACGCTCGGCCAGATGTCGGAAGTCGTGTTCATGCTGCTGATGCCGCTCGCGTTCGCGAGGCTCGGCGTGAAGTGGATGCTCGCCGTGGGCATGGGCGCATGGGTGCTGCGCTACGTGCTGTTCGCCCTGGCAGCACCCGATGCCGTGTTCTGGATGATCGCGACCGGGATCCTGCTGCATGGCATCTGCTACGACTTCTTCTTCGTGACCGGCCAGATCTATGTCGACAAGAAGGCATCGCCCGCCATCCGGGGTCAGGCGCAGGGCTTCTTTGTGCTGATCACCTACGGCGTCGGCATGCTGATCGGCGCTCAGATCGCCGGCAACGTGTATGCGCGCATACTCGGCGATGCGACATCGCTCACGCTGGAGCAATGGCAGGGGTTCTGGTATATCCCGGCCGCGTTCGCTGCGGCTGTGCTGGTGTTTTTCCTGCTGACGTTCCGCGAGGAGAGGTAGCGGACCTGGAACCCATTATGCAAAATGGCTCATTGACGCCTTTGCATGTCCCGGGCGCGAAGCTATACACCGTGCGCCTGGAGCGTTATGATGCCCTGATCGGCCATTTTGCATAATGGGTTCCAGGTCCGCATGTACACCATAGAAGATCTGCTCCAGCTGCTCGACCTCGAGCCCATCGAGTTCAACATCTATCGCGGTCTAAACCGCGACATCGGCAGCGGCCGCGTATTCGGCGGCCAGGTGATGGCCCAGGCACTCGTCGCGGCGCAGCGGACCGTGGAAGAGGGACGGGTCGCGCATTCGATGCACGGCTACTTCATCCTGCCCGGCGATCTCGACAAGCCCATCGTCTACTTCGTCGATCGGCTGCGCGACGGCGGGAGCTTCACGACGCGACGGGTCACGGGCATCCAGAACGGTCAGGCCGTGTTCAACATGTCCGCTTCGTTCCACAAGGTGGAAGACGGTCTGGACCACCAGTCGAGCATGCCCGCTGTTACGCCCGCGGAGGAGCTCAAGCCGGAGATCGCCTACATCCGTGAGAGCGCTCACCTGATTGCCGAGTCGGTGCGAGACGTGCTCACGCAGGATCGGCCCTTCGACTTCCGCGTCGTCGATACGGACCCGTTCGACGACTCACCGCGTCCGCCGATCCGGCGGATGTGGCTGCGTGCCGTCGGCGAGATGCCCGACGACGGCATCAGCCACCAGGCTGCCCTCGCCTATGCCTCCGATTACGGCATTCTCGCGACGACCATCCAGCCGCACGGCCTCGTCATTCGCAGCCCGGAACTCCAGGCTGCGACGCTCGACCACTCGATCTGGTTCCATCGACCGTTCCGCGTCGATGACTGGATGCTCTATGCGATGGACAGCCCGTCAGCCGCCGGCGCCCGCGGCTTCGCCCGCGGCAGCATCTACACGAGTGACGGAGTGCTGGTGGCGTCCATAGCGCAGGAGGGATTGATCCGGGTACGCAATGGGAGTGGGAGTGGGAGTGGGAGTGGGAGAGTTGAAGGGCGTGGTGGTGGGGCGGGGTGAGAGGAAACTGCCGAACATGTCGATGCGGATGACTGTACGGGAGTGAGGTGAGAGAACTGCGTCGTTACGACGTCTAACCTCTCACTTCACTCCCGTTGGTCAGTCAGTCAGACCACGTTCGGGAATCAGTCCTTCGTCGTCTTCGTCGTCTTCGACGTCCGCTCGTAGCCGTACTGCACGTATGGGCGCATCGAATCGTAGTCGCGGTTCTCGTGGCGCCAGCCGCGCCGCAGGTCCGGCTCGACATCGTTGAAGCCGCGGCCCTTGTAGTCCGGATTACGGCCCGCGATGTGGCCGATCCCGTAACCGACACGTGCCTCGTCGTAGTCGAAATCCTTGCTGCCCGCCTCGCGATGATGGCGACGATAGTCATCTTCATGGTCGCCCATGTCCTCCATCGCGCGACCGGCCTTCTCACCGGCCCACCAGCCGCCGATAGCGCCTGCGAGCCCGCCGATGACGGTGCCAACGGGTCCGGCGATCGAGCCGATCCCCGCGCCGGCCAGTGTTCCGCCGATGCCGCCGACGCCTTCGCCCGCCTGCTCACCCAGGCCCGGGTTCTCGTCGCGGGCTTCGTCCGACATGTGCTTGCGATCTGCCATGTGTATCCTCCTTCGTTAGTGCATGTTACGGCACTGTCATACCATGCACTAACCAAGCCAGCGCGCGCACATGCCCCCGTCAACCCGTACCACAGCCCGTCAGCCTGGCCCCAACCACTCGACCGCGTCCCGCAGTTCGTCCGGACTGATGCTGTGCCCGATCCTGTAATCGCGCGCCTCCAGATCCGCGCCCACACGTCGCAGCAACTCGCGTCCCTCGATCGCCAGTTCGAACGGAATCGCCGGATCCGCGGTGCCGTGGCCCCAGAAGATGCGTGCATTCGCGACGGACTCTGCATCGGCAGCGACGTCGGGGTGATCGGCAAGGAAGCCGCTGAAGTTCAGGACACTGAGCGTGCGCGCTGGATGCGTAAGCGCATACGCCAGGCTGACCGTCCCGCCCTGCGAGAATCCGCCCAGCGCGATTCTCCCCGGCTCATGGCCGAGAGTCGCGGGCAGCGAATTCAGCAACCGGTCGATGGCGTTCAGGCTCGCACTGAAGCTCTCGGGCTCCGGCGTGTTGCGACCCATGTAGCGATACCACGCGCGACCCGGACCGTATCCCCACGGCGCCGCGGGGAACGGTGCGTCCGGAGCGATGACGGCCCACTGCGATGGAAAGGACCGTCGCATGGAAAACAGGTCGCTACGATCCGCGCCGCGACCGTGCAGCAGCACCAGCACAGGCACACCATTCTCCGCGTCCGCCGGCACGTGAACTTCCGCTGTGAGTGGGTCGCCAGACGCCGGTGTCATGTCGCCGCCTCGGGCGGTTTGTCCGTTGCCGGTGTCATGTCGCCACCTCCGGGTCTGTCAGATGCCGGCACCCTCCGGGTGGATAGCCGTGTGCCGATCTCATGCAGCCTCCTCGAGCGCGAAGCCCGGCGTGTCCGTGGAAATCTCCATCAGCAGTCCGTCCGGTGCACGGAACTCGATGCTCGTGTACCATGTGCGGTCGATCACGTCCGTCGTGTCCGTGCCCAGCGACCGGATGTGTTCACGCCACGCGAGGAGCTGCTCTTCGTCGTCCGCGCGGAACGCGATCGCATGCGTCTGACCTGCACCCGCCGCAGCGCGCTTCAGTCGACCTGCCAGCCGGGCGCTACCGTTCTCCCAGCCGCCAAACATCGTCAGGCTGCTGCGCGGTGCGAGATCCTGGCCGTCGTACGTCGCCCAGAACCAGTGCGGCATCGATGGATCGTCCTGGTTGACGCTGCGCTTCACGCGACGCAGGCCGAGCGCCGCTTCGTAGAAATCACCGATGCGCTCGACGTCGTCCGTCATCCCGCTGATGTGATGAAGGCCATCAAGTCGCATGTCCGGAGTGATGACAGGCACGGCATGCGCGTAGGTGCGTGCGCGGACTGCCGCTTCGTCGCGTTCGCCACGCACCTCGGCACCCGGCGGAATCATGATCCCGCTGCCCAGTGCACCCGCCGCTTCGTCCACAGTGTAACCCGGCCCGCGTGTCGCGATCTCGACAATCTGGCCGTCCGGATCCGTGAAGTAGATGCTCCGGAACCAGCCGCGGTTGTATGGACCGGACACGGGCACGCCATGGTCCGTCAGGCGACGTTTCCACATCAGCTGCGCCTCCGGTGTCTCCACCGTCAACGCGAAATGGTGGATGCCGCCCGCGCCGGGACGTCCGTGGCCGACGCCCGCATTCTCGAATACCGTCAGCAGAGTGCCAGGCTCACCATTCCGGTTGCCGAAATGGAGCGCGGGCGCGTCCATACCCGGACGACCCTCAGTCCGGGCGACCACGTCAAAGCCGAGGACGTCCCGGTAGAAACGCACGGCGTGCGCGGCATCCGATGTCACAAGCGATATATGATGAAACCCTCTCGTAATCATGTTCCACTCCTCACGATGTTCTCAGTCCCACGATGTTCATTCCCACGGTGTTCTCATTCCCGGTCCGGCAGTGCATCCACCGCTGCCGTGCCCAGCTTCCGCAGCAGGCTGATCGCCTGCTTCTTCTCCGTCGATGTCAGCCCGGCCAGCGCCCGCTCCAGTGAGGCGGCATGGTCGGGGAATATCTTCTTCATGAACTGCTCGCCCTTGCGCGTGAGGGCCGCGTATCGCGCGCGGCGATCCGTCTCGCACGCGCGTCGCTCCACCAGTCCGTCGGCCTCCAGCCGATCGACCAGATACGTGACGCCGCCGCTCGACACCAGGATCTTCCGCTGCACTTCTCCCAGCAGAAGCGGGCCCTTGTGGAACAGTACTTCCATGATCGCGAACTCTCCGTGCGACAGCCCGTGACGCGCGATGTCCAGCTGCGAATGACGATTTACCGCCAGATACGCGCGCGACAGCACGACGTACAGCTTGAGTGCGAGTTGCTGGTCGGTCACGGTAGCTCCGCGTTGGAAGTGGCGCAGTGCATCTTAGTACTAAGATAACACCCTCTGGGGGTCGGAAGCAATCCAGGGGGCGTCAAATGGAGTGGATTATGGAGCCAGGAGGCCGGTTCAACACCAGGTTCCGTCCCTGCTGCGGCGCGGTTCCGCTTTTGACGCGGTCTGCTTCGGACGGTCAACCATACACACCGTCCTCATAAAGGCGGTCGGCGGAAGGTTGCCCGTGCATATGGCTGTCAACCCTCCATCCGACGATCCTGCGCGGTGTCCTATGGAAGGTTCACGGCGTGCAGCCCGGTCAACCTTCCGACGGCTGCGTTTGAACCTGACCTGTGGATGGTTGCCGGGCAAACGGCCCGGTGCACAGCACCGGCAGGCCGCTGCGTGAGGTTGACACGCCCGAGCCTCCCCAGTATCTTAGTGCCAAGATTGTTGACGGCGGCACTTTGAGGCCGCCTTTCGTTTGGCCAGATATCTCACCACTAAGATGGTAGGAGGCACCATGAGCACGAATGCCACGCAGGACACGACCACGCAGGACACGACCACACAGGAGACGACCGCACGGGAGACGACCGCACAGAGCACGACCACACGGGAGACGACCGCACAGAGCACCTGGCGCATCGACGCGGACCACACCCAGGTATGGTTCTCCGTACGGCACATGATGTTTGCGACGGTGAAGGGGCAGTTCCCGGCCGTCTCGGGCGAGCTGAAGCTGGACGAGAAGGACCCGGCGCAGTCCGTGATCGACGTCCAGCTCGATGCATCGAAGGTCGACACGCACAATGAGCAGCGCGACACGCATCTGCGTTCCGGCGACTTCTTCGATGTCGAGAACCATCCGGAGCTGACGTTTGTCAGCACCCGCGTGGACGCTCTGGGCGGCAGCAAGTACCGCATCACGGGCGACCTGACGATCCGCGGCAATACGCGCGAGGTCGTGCTCGACGCCGAGGAGACGGGCCGCGGCAAGGATCCGTGGGGGCAGGAGAAGATCGGCTTCACCGCGTCGACGAGCATCAACCGCAAGGACTACGGTCTGACGTGGAACCAGGCGCTCGAGGCCGGCGGTGTGCTGGTGTCGGACGAGGTGAAGATCTCGATCGACGGCCAGGCCATCCGGGCCTGAACGGCGGGACGGCAGCTGGACGCAGAGCCCGCGGTACTCCGGTATCGCGGGCTCTGTGGTGGGTGCACAGGGGGCGTGCGACCGCGTGTGACCCTGACGGGTTCCGATCCACCCCAAACCTCGTGGATCGGCTAAAAGCATATAGTATTGCGGCCGTGATCGCGATAAAGTGTACTTTTGCCGATGTGAGCCGCGTGAGGCGACGGTTCCCACCGCGCCGCACGCGAATCCTCT
>JAGTUV010000268.1 GCA_018224305.1 Gemmatimonadota bacterium | reverse complement strand
GATACCGTACGTCCACGTTGTCGAACGTCGACGTGAAGACGTCGCCGAAGCCTCCCACCGACCAGTGCGGCGAGATGCTGCGCACGGCGTAGCTCTGGAAGCCGTCCCGACGGGCCGTGCTCTCGATGACCTCGTCGTTCCTCTCGAAGCGATCGTAGTTGTAGTTGAAGAACGGGCGGAGCTGGATCTTCCATTCCTCCGTGACGCGGTTGACGTACACGCCGTAGCGCGTGTCGAAGGACTTCTGCCGGGCCTCGAAGTCCGCGCTGCCGTCCGCGTAGATCTGGACGGTCCAGTTTTTCCACGGATCGTCCCGCGGCTCCGCCTGCCCGGTCTCCGACCCCTCCACGGGCTCCACCCCGATCCTCAGGCGCGCCCCAATGGGGGTCTGCAGCAGGTACGGGACGAGCGCCGCCTGGAGCGTGCGGAGGAACCTGTCCCGCACTTCCGCGTCCGTCGCGCCCGCGTTGGTCGTGGAGACCGTGGAGTAGTCCATCCCCTGGAAGAGGCCCCGGCCGATGAGGTCGAAGGTGTGGGCCTCGCCGCCCGCGCCGGTGTTCTGCCGGGTCACGAGGACGTGGACGTGGGCCACCTCGCGGTCACGCACATAGTCGACGTACGTCATCTCCTGCCGGATGAACGTGTCGTCGCAAAAGCCGCAGTCGAGGAAGACGGCCAGCCGTTCGGGCCTCTCGATCGCGCCGACATCCTGCGACGCGGCGGGCTGGGCGGTCCACAGGAGGACCGCCAGACAGGCGGCCACCGGACCGCGGCGGCGCGGCACCACGGTGGTCTTCCGGCGGGACGCGGCGTGTGAGAGCACTGGTTCCGGGGTCTGCTGGAAGGGTCGTGGGACGTTGAACGGACCGGAGCATGGCGTGTCGCCTCCGTGATGTCAACATGGTCCTGGCAGGACGAGCTGCACTGGTACGTGAGGGATCGCATCCTGGAGGAGGCGGTGCCGTTGTGACCCACCCGGCCTGTATCTGGCGCAGATGATCGAATCGGCGGAACGCGTCGCTCCGCGGCGCTCGCGCGTACTTCTGGCGCGTCTTCGAGATCGACGACGACAACTTCGACTACTACCGGTCGTACACGCGTTCTGGAAACTCTACGGCATCGACCTGCCGGACGACGTGCTGCGCAAGCTGTACTACGGGAATGCGTTGCGGATCACGCCGGGGATGCCGTTGAGTGGCTGGCAGCAGTAGGCGGGTAGAGCGGACGGGAGTGAGATCGGGAGCGTAAACGCTTACGGGGACGGGGGCGGCTGGGCTTCCCAGGGCCGACGGTGGGGATTAGACTCCTCCCATGTCGATGCGCCGTCCGTCCGCCAGCAAACTCCGCCTGCGACTCGTCGCGGGCGTGGTGCTGCTGTCGTTCACGGGCGGGACGACGGCGGATGCGGTAGGGCTGCACGGCTGCCCTCACCACGACCCGCCGATACCGACGGCCGTTGCGACGACCTTCGGCCATGCGGGCGATCACCACGCAACCGAACACACACCCGACCATCCCGGTGGGGAGCCCACGACGGCACCGGCACACGGCCATGACGACGGCCCGTGCCTGTGCCTCGGCGAGTGCGCGGACGCGCCCGGTTCCACGGGTACCGTCCGCACGACCGTGCTCGAACGGTTCCAACCGACATCGGCGACAATCGCACCGCCGCACCCCAGGATCGTGACGCCGCGCATCGTCGCGTTCCGCATGCTGCCACTCTCGACCGCACCGCCGACTTCCTGATCTGATCCCGACGTACAGCTACGCGTTCCGCCGGGCACTCCGCCCTGCGGCCAGGATGGCGTGCCGTCACGGCATCGCCGCACCCCGAATTCTGATCAGGAACGAAGGAACGAACCATGTCATATATGCCTGGATTCGGCCGTCTCCGCACGGCCATGACCGCGACTCTGCTCGCTCTCAGCCCGACCGCCGCACTGTCGCAGACGCCCTGGTCGTCGGCAGGACCGGCCGGCCACTCGCCGATGGGCGTGATGGGCGACCACACGCACGGCGCCGGTGAGTGGATGGCGTCCATCATGTACAGCCGCGTCTCCATGTCGGGCCTGCGCGACGGCAGCTCGGACGTGACCACGGACGAAGCGTGGGCGGACTACCGGATGGTGCCGCTGTCGATGGAGATGGATATGATCATGCCACACCTGATGTGGGCGCCGAGCGACCGCGTGACCCTGATGGCTATGGCGATGTGGATGGATCACCGGATGGACGTCCGCATGGCCAACGACCTGATGGCCGGCCACGGCGGGATGCCCGGCATGCCGGGCATGGACTTCCACAACATGACGCATGAAGTCTCCGGCTGGGCGGACACGGAAGTGAGCGCGCTGGTCAGTGTGTACGAGGGTGAGCGACGTCGCTCACATCTGCACCTCGGCGTCGGCATACCGACCGGCAGCATCACCGCCTCCGACGACCGGATGGTGCCCGAGCACTCGCGGCTCGGCTACCCGATGCAGTTCGGCTCCGGCAGCTGGGAGGCCCGCCCCGGCGCGACGTTCCTGCTACAGACCGACCGCGTGTCATGGGGCGCGCAGGCGGTCGGCGTGGTCCGGCTCAACGAGAACAACGAAGGCTGGCGGCGCGGTCCCGAAGCGACGGGCAACGTGTGGGCCATGCTCCGCGGCAACGCCTGGGCCTCGCCCGGTGCGCGCCTCGCGCTGCGCCGCTGGGGCAACGTGTCTGGCGCCGACCCGGCGCTCGACCCCACCATCAGCCCCGAGAACGATACGGACCTGCAGGGCGGCACCCGCCTCTCCGGCATGCTCGCCCTCAACCTGCAAGTGCCGACCGGCTTCCTCCGCGGACACCGCCTGAACATCGAGGGCGGCGCACCGCTGTTGGAATCGCTGGACGGGCCGCAGATGAGCCGGGACTGGACGGTCAACGTCGGCTGGGAGTACGCGTTCTGACAACTCGTTTGCACGCCACGCTCGAGTCGGTGTGGCGCGAGGGCCTTGCGTCCCTTCCGCCGACTGATAGCGTGTTCTCATCACGGTCGTGAAAAACGCTCCCGGGCTGAGGCTCACTCATTGTGATTGCGCTGCCGCTGCTCGGCAGTGGCGCCTCGAGGGCACACGCTGAACCACGTGCAGCCAGTTCATCTCACGGCCTGGTCAGGGATATCGCGTCGCTACCCGGCAGCTGCATTGGCAAGGCGATGCGTACGCAGGCCGGCGTTTGGAAGGCATGCCGTCACTCGACACCGTGCCGGCAGGCATACCAGTGCGCGGCCGGAGGGACTGCAATGGAACTGAGATTTCTGGGTGCGGCGGGCACGGTGACGGGCTCGCGGTACCTCGTGGAGACGGCGGCGGGCGCACGCGTACTGATCGACTGCGGCCTGTTCCAGGGTCTGAAGCAGTTGCGCCTGCGTAACCGGGCGCCCTTTCCGGTGCCTCCTTCGAGCATTGACGCAGTACTGTTGACACACGCGCACATCGACCACACCGGCTACCTGCCGGCGTTGCTGCGGGACGGCATGGCCGGCCGCGTCCTCGCCACGGCGCCGACGGCGGACCTCGCAGCGATCATGCTCCCGGACTCCGCCCATCTGCAGGAGGAGGAGGCGCGCTTCGCCAACCGCCACCGCCTGAGCCGCCATCATCCGGCCGAGCCGCTCTACACGCGGGTGGACGCCGAGCGCGCGGTCGAGCGTATCGAACCGGTCGCATTCGAAGTGGACCTGCCGATCGTTGAGGGCATCACCGCGCGATACCGGCGCAACGGTCACATCCTCGGGTCGGGCAGCATCCTGCTCGACGTGGACGGCGTGCGCCTGGTCTTCTCCGGCGACATCGGCCGCCCGGAGGACGTTCTGATGCACGCGCCTCGGACGGTGGAGCGGGCCGACTACCTGGTGATGGAGTCGACCTACGGCGGCCGTCATCACGAGCCGGTCGATACGATGGATCAGCTGGGGGCCGTAGTGCGCGAAACCGCGGCTCGCGGCGGCGTCGTGATCGTGCCGGCGTTTGCCGTCGGCCGTGCGCAGGCGCTTCTCGTTCAACTCGGCCGGCTGCGGGCCAGCGGCGACATCCCGCCCATCCCGGTGTTCCTCGACAGCCCGATGGCCCGCGACGTGACCGAACTCGTGGAACGCCACGCGGTGGAATTGAAGGTCAGTGCGGCCGAGTGGCGTCAGTTGACCGACTTCGTCACGATCGTCAATTCGGTGGAGGAGTCGAAGGCCGTGGACCGGCGGCGCGGGCCGATGGTCATTGTTTCGGCGAGCGGCATGGCCACGGGTGGTCGCGTCGTGCACCATCTCAAGGTGTTCGCGTCGGATCACCGTAACACGATCCTGTTCGCCGGCTTCCAGGCGCCCGGCACGCGCGGTCAGGCGATGGTCGACGGCGCGCACTCCGTTCGCATCCATGGCATGGACGTGCCCGTGAACGCGGAGGTGCGGATGCTCGACGGACTCTCCGCGCACGCCGACGAGACCGAACTGCTGCAGTGGCTTCGCAGCTTCGAGAAAGCGCCTGTCCATACGTGGCTCACACACGGCGAGCCGCTGGCCGCTGACACGCTCCGCCGGTCCATCCAGAACATACTTGGCTGGGAATGCAGCGTCCCCGAGCACCTGGAGCGCGTGCAGGTCCCATCACCGACGCGATCCGGCTGAGCTACACGGACGCTGCTGGATGTCGATAGTGCTCAGCGTGCGGCGCCGCCGCCGACCTCCTCGCGCCGCCGCGACCGGCCAGCCTGCGCTCGCGGTCACCGCTCCCGACGCATAGACTACCCGCTCGACTTTCAGCTGAACCCGGTATTCTGATAGCATGAACCTGCCCTGGACGCGTTCGAAAACCGATGAGGCGCCTGCCGCGCCCACCCCAGCCGCCACCGCCACAGGCGCCGGTTTCGGCACGTTCGGCGGCGTGTTCACGCCGTCGGTACTGACGATCCTCGGCGTCATCATGTACCTGCGGTTCGGGTGGGTGGT
>JAGTUV010000267.1 GCA_018224305.1 Gemmatimonadota bacterium | reverse complement strand
GGTGGTGCAATGACCACCGGCGGCGGAGCAGCTACGCCGAACAGCAGATGGAAACCGACCTGTGCGCCGATTTCGTGCACGAGCTTGCCGAGATTCTCATCGTTCGCGGCAGTCAGCGCGCCCCCGCCCGTCGACGCATAGAACTTCGGCTTGTACATGCGGTCGTTGATCTCCAGCCGCAGTGAGCTGCGCGGCGACATGCGGAAATCGGCACCCAGGCCGACCAGCCCCATCAGGCTCGCGCCCTCGTCAAACAGAAGCATGTCCCCGAGAGACGTGGTCGGGAAGATCGGATTGCAGTCGAACTGCTCGCTTTCCGAGTCCGTGCACGTAAAGTCGTTCGCCGGATTGATCCACTTCGCACCGAGACCGAGTGCAATGTACGGGAGTGTCTCCCGTCCCATCCACGACTCGTTCGGCTCACGCAAACGGATCAGAGCGTCGATCGAACCGCTCCAAAGGTTCACGTCACCGTGGAGGAAGCTGTCCTCGCCGAGATGCGCGAGATCCTCGTCCGTCTTGAGCGGACGCTCGGAATACGTCCCGTTGCCCCTGATGCCGAAGCGCGTCGACGGCCATACCGTGAGCTGAGTTCCCAGCAGCCAGCCGGCCTTGAAGCGACCCCCGTCCGCCAACCCCGCATCTTCACTTAGCGCTTCGCTGTACCAGGAGACCCCTCCGTTGATCCCCCAGTCTGCGGTCCATCGCTGAGCATCTGCTTCGCGAGGCGTCAGCCCCGCGAGCAATGCCGCGACGATTACTAACCGACTGATCGCTCGCATTGTCCCTCCGTCCATGGATGTGTCTTCCTCACGAAATGCGACGCTGCGCCCGACACTGTGTCGAGCGTCGTCGTCGCCGGTCGCGCGGGTTCTTCGCAAGAAGATTGCCAGCAACGAGTCCGACGACGTGATGGCAGAATAGCAACGAACGCGTCGTTTTGCCACCGCCAGCAGAACGCCGATGCCAAACATCTGGCGTACTGCCGGAGTTCATCAGTCCCTGCGAATACCGCGCCACTGCGCATGAAACCACACCGTTGGCCGCTCCCACCGGGTATCTCAGGCCCGCTTCAGGACCAGGGCGGCGTTGATGCCGCCGAAGCCGAACGAATTGGACAACGCATTACGTGGTGCCATGTTACGGCCGTAATTGGGTACGTAATCGAGATCGCAGTCATCGTCATGCGCGTCATGATTGAGCGTGGGGGGCAACCACTCGCGGTGCATGGCGAGGCAGCAGATGGCGGCCTCGATGGCGCCTGAGGCGCCCAGGGCATGGGCGTGGTAGGGCTTGCTGCCGGAGATGGGGATCTGGTAGGCGCGCTCGCCGAGGACGGTCTTGATGGCCTGGGTTTCGGTGGTGTCGTTGAGCGGAGTCGATGAACCATGCGGACTGACGAAGTCGATGTCGGCGGCCGAGAGGTCGGCTGAGCGGAGCGCGATGGACATCGCGCGGGCAGCCTGGGAGCCGTCCGGCTTCGGCGCGGCCATGTGGAACGCGTCGTTGGTCGTGCCGTATCCGGCGACCTCGGCGTAAATGCGTGCGCCACGTTCGACGGCGTGGTCCCATCGCTCGAGCACGAGCGCGCAAGCGCCCTCGCCCATGATGAAGCCGTCGCGGCCGCTGTCGAAGGGGCGGCACGCGTGCTCGGGGTCGGCGTTGCGGGTGGACATGGCGCGGATGAGGGCGAACGCGCCGAAGCAGAGTGGTGCGAGCGGGGCCTCGATGCCGCCGGCGATGGCAATGTCCACTGAGCCGTCGCGGATCAGGCGGAATCCTTCGCCGACGGCGATAGTCCCGGATGCGCAGGACATGGCGTTCGTCGAGTTGGGTCCGGTGAAGCCGAACTCGATGGCGACGGAGCAGCTGGCGGCGCCGACGAACGTGGTGAGTGCGACGCGCGGATCGAGGCCGCGGATGTTGCCGCCGTACAGTGTCCCTGCCTGCACCTCGGCGTTGGCGGAGCCGCCGAGCGCAGATCCCATCTGGACGGCAACGCGGTCGAGGTCGACGCGGGAGGTGTCGAGGGCTGCGTCTTCGATGGCGAGGCGGGTGGCGGCGATAGAGAAGTGGCAGAAGCGATCGAGTCTGCGGGCGAGCTTGATGTCCATGTAGTCCGACGCCTCGAAGTCATCGATCTCGGCGGCGATCTTCGAGCGCCACACGCTCGCATCGAAGCGCGTGATGCGGCGGACGGGTGAGCGTTCGCGGCGCAGCCCTGCCCAGAACGGCTCGGCGCCGGTACCGACGGCTGTGATGGGCCCGATGCCTGTGACGGCGACGCGGTGATACCGGCCGTTGCCGCTGTCATTGCCATTGTCAAGCATTCGGCGCCTCGCGATCAGCGGTTGTCATCATCGGAGTTGATCGGCGTTCAGCCTCGCGCGCTACGCCCGCGAGGGTGCGCGATGCGATGAAGCTGACGAAGTGCGGACCGATGACGTGCTTCCATGCGAAACCGCCGATCAGGGGCCAGGGGGGACCATCCCACGCGTGAGTGATGCGAACGTGGGTGCCGCCGGTATGCTTCTCGAATGCCCACTTCACATCCATGCCGCGGGTGACGCCATCGACGTGCACGAAATAGATCGCGGGCTCGTCGGGTGCCAGGCGCATGTCGGAGAGCCACCACGTCGGATAGCGGAGCGGTCCGGCAAAGTCGCGGAACGCGGACATCTCGACGCGTCCGTCGCCCGAATCGTCACGCTCGTGATACCGCACGTAGCGGTAGTGCGGGAGGATGTCCGGCCAGCGTTCGACGTCGGCGGCAACGCGGAAGCACAGGTCGGGGGGAGCGGCGATAATGCGTTCGTCGACGGTGGTCATGCGGAATTCTCCGGTAATGTGGGGGCGAAAAGCAGACCGGACAGTGCACGACGGGAGAGCAGTGCGCGGGCCGGCGCGATGTCACCGGTCACGGATATAATGGCGCGGCCGAAGTCCGGTGCGCGACGTATCCGGGCGATGGCACGGTTGGCGAGAGCGGGACGGCACAGAATGAACTCGATTCCGCGCTGGACGAAGCGTGGGCCGCGGAGCAGTGCGGTGCGCTCATGCGCGTACTGTCTGAAAGCGCCCGAACGGCAGTTCCCCGTTCGGAGCGCCATCTCGACGGCGGGCGCCAGCAGTTCGGCGGACGCCAGGGCCTGGTATACGCCCTGGCCGGTGAACGGATCGTAGTAGCCGGCGGCATCACCGACGAGGACCGCGCCATCGAACGCAACACGGCGGACGGGCCGGTCGAACGGTCCGCTGGCGAGAGGCGTCGCGGAACGCAGGGCGGTCAGCGGGACACGGCCGCGCAGCCGCGGCAGCGATTCGATGGCGGAATGGGCGAAAGCAGCCGGATCGTGCGCGACTGTGCGGCCGAAGCGCGCAGCGTTGGCCACGATCGTGATATTGCAGACACCGTCCTGAGCGATTGGTGCCAACCCGGCGCATATCCCGTCGCCCGTGTGCATCTCGCCTGTGAGATCGGCGTCCTGTACGGGCAGGTGCCAGGTGAGTGACAGCTTACGCAAAGATCCGGCAGCCGCGACGGCTCCGAGGCGCATCGCGACAATCGAGCGCAGACCATCCGCACCCACGGTGATCGCAGCGGTATATGTCCCCGCACGCGTGAGGACGCCCGTCACGCACCCATGCGAATCGCGCACGAGTTCCGTGACCGCCTGCCGCTCGATGCGCGCGCCGGCCATGATGGCGGCATCGAGAATGAGCGCGTCGAGGACCGATCGCTCCACGGAAAGCGCCCTGCCGCGGAGACTGGCGGTCCCGACATCCGACTGGCGGCTGAACGGCGCATGGAATGCGCTGCCATTGGGCGCGACGATCCGCCATCCGCGCAGCCGCGCGTGGCGCGCGGCCAGCAACGGGTCGAGGATGCCGAGTCGATCGAGGACGGCAGTCGCGCCGATGCTGAGGCAGTCGCCGCAGGGCTTGGGGCGCGGGAATGGAGCACGGTCCAGGAGCAGGACATCCACACCTGCGCGGGCCAGCAGCAACGCCGTGGCGGCGCCGGCCGGTCCTGCTCCGGTGATGATCACATCGGCGCTGCGTTTCATGTTGTGTCCGCCCGTACCCCGTGACTGTGGCTGCCGGAGCGATGCAAGCGGAAGGCCGTGCGCGGCACTGCGCGCCGGTGGCGGAGCGATCCGGGCAGGCTTCGGTGCGTCAACAGACCATGACGAGCCGGTAGAAGAAGAAGCGCTGCACCGCCACCCGTGCGGCGCCTGCCTCGAGCGCGATCCGTCGCAGTTCCGGAGCACGAAACCCGCGCAGCACGGAGAGCGGTCCGTCATGGCGCGTGAGGCGGTTGCTGCGCCACCGCGTGGCCGCGAGCAGACGGGCGCCCATGTAATTGGGAATGCAGCGCTCGAGTTCGTTGACCACCACGGCGCCGCGCGCGACGCGTAGTGCTTCGCGCAGGGCACGCACCTGGTCGGCGTGCTCGAAGTGATGCAGCGTAAGCGAAAGCAGCACGACATCGAAGGACGCATCCGGATAGTCGAGATCGAGTGCGTTTGCGGCCTCGACACGGATCGAAGCGATGCCGCGCGTCCGGCTGTTCGCGATGTCGAGCATCTGCGGGTGGATGTCGGTGGCCGTGATGCGGACGGTGCGCTTTCGATCCCGCGCCCGCCGCGCGATGACGATCGGTATGTCTGCGGAGCCCGTGCCGACGTCGAGGATCTCGAGGTCGACGGGCGGTGGTACAACGCGGTCGAGGGTACGCATGATGGCGCGGGTGCCGCCGAGCAGTCGGTTCACCTCGGCGACCTGGTCAAGGCTCTGTTCGAGTTCCGAGCGATCATGAACCGGCGCGTCGAGCAGCTCCGTCGCATGCTCGAGCCGACGCCGCATCACGCGCCCTCCAGCGCTGCCCGCATCCGATCGGCACCGGCGTTGAGGCGGGCGCGCAGCGTGTCCGGATCGAGAGTGAGGAAGCGACCGTCCTGATAGAGGACCTGGCCGCGTACCACTGTCAGCATGACATCGCTGGCCCGCGTGCTGAAGAGCAGTGCCGTGGCGGGGTCATGCACTGGCTGGGTGTGCGGCGCGGCGATACGGACCGCGCACAGGTCCGCGTCCTTGCCGACCTCGAGCGATCCGGTTCGACTGTCGAGCGCGAGGGCGCGGGCGCCGTCGATCGTCAGCATGCGCAGCAGCTGAGTCGCGTCGAGCGCACCGGCGGAACGGAGCCGCGCCCGTTGCATGAGCTGCGCGACGCGCGCCTCCTCGAGCAGATCGATGCGGTTGTTGCTCGCAACGGAATCACTGCCGATGCCGATCGTCACGCCAGCTTCGGCGAGCTCGATCACGGGTGAAATGCCGTGGCCGAGCCGGGCGTTCGCAACGGGGCAATGCGCTACGGAGGCGCCCGCTCCGGCGATGCGGCGCACATCATCACCATCGATGCGCACGCAGTGAATCAAGAGCGGCTGCGTGGCGAGGATGCCCGTTTGCTCGAGCAGTGCGATGGACGATGCCGCTCGCGGCGGCGTGGCGATGCCGCGCGTGCGCAGGCCTGCGGCGAACGGTCCGTCGCCAGCGACCACGAGCTGCGATTCGACCTCGGACTCCGCAGCATGCACGGCGAGACGCAAATTCTCTGCGGAGGCGTACGCGGCGACCAGCCGGAAGAGATCATCGGACACGCTGTAGGGCGCATGCGGTGATACGCCGACATGCACCAGGTCGGTCGCGGACTGGCGCATGACATCGACTTTCAGCAACAGGTCCTTCAGCGCGGTTTGCGCCTGGCCGGGTGCGGGTCCGAACACCTCGCGATAGACGACACCGCGCAGGCCGGCCTCCCGCAGCGCATCGAGCGATGCACCCGAGTCCTCCGTGCCTGCGAGCGTGGTGATTCCGCCGGCAACCGCCTCGATGCACGTCCAGCGCGCCGCGGCCGCCAGATCCCCCTCCTCCGCGAGCGCGCCGTCCTTTGCGCGGCGGAGCGCCGGTATCCACAGGTGGAACGGCATGTCCTCGAGCAGGCCGCGCATGCCGGCGAGCTCGGGATGTGAATGCACGTTGACGAGGCCGGGCAGCAGGATGGCCGAGCCGAGATCGACACGTGCGATGTCATGGCCGGCACTGACGCTCGAGCGCACGCCGACCTCGCGGATCACGCCGTGCGAGTCAACGAGGACGGCACCATCGCGGACGGGTTCGGAGGAGACCGGCAGCATCCAGTCGGCGGAGTAGAGCGTGGGGCGCATCAGTTCCTGAATGTGAACAGTTCGCCGCCTACGCTCTGCGTTCGCGACCGGATCAGCTGGCTGTCGGCAAAACGGGAATGGAGGCCGCGCAGTTCACCGACGGTGAGGGACAGGCGGAAATCGCCGGCACCCGTGCCGCGGTCGAGCGGCCACGCGATGTCGATGCGGTATGTCGAGCGGCTACCTTCGGGGAATGACGCGCGCAGGCCGAGGCCGGCCGACGCGCGCCAGCCGTAATCACCGCCGAAGGGGACATCCCCCCGCCAGATGCGTCCGGCATCGGCGAAGACCGTGCCGCCCACATCGAGCACGTTCGGGAACGGCCAGCCGATGTAGAAACGGTCTTCCAGCGTGGCGACGAAGCGCCGGCCGCCGGGCATCCGTTCGCGGTCGTAACCCCGCAGGCCGGTGGACCCTCCGAGTGTCAGCTGGAACGGAGTGCGCGTGTTCCACGCGCCCGCCATCGCCGCCCGCGCGAATATCGTCTGGCGCGGCAGCAGGCGTGTCTGGAGGTAGGCGAGCAACTCGTTCTCGAGATAGATGTCCTCCCACTCGGGATCCGCGCCCGTGGCGCGCAGGTCGCGGCGTGCGTCCACTCGTCCGCGTCCGATGAGCAGGGCGTCGCCCAGCTCGAAGCCGGTGTACAGCACCAGCGTCGTGTACAGGTCATCGTCAGGTTCGAGCGAACTGATGGACCGCCCCAGACCGAGGATGGCCTCGGCTCCGAGACGCACATCCTCCTGGCCGCGCATGCTGTCCAGTCCCCGCCGCCGCTGCCACCAGACGTTGCGATGACCGAGCAGCCCGAACGCCCTGATGTTGTCCAGGTCCTGGCGCTGCATGCGGACCAGAGTCGCAAGCGAGTCCGGCGCAGGCTCGCGCAGATCGTAATCGCCCTGCGGCGCGAGTTCGATCTGCCCGGGATAGCTCATCTTCTGGTAGCTCAGCGCGGCACCGATCAGCGCCGTGTTGCCCCGCGTGCCGAGCCGGCGGATGACCGACAGGTCGAAAGCCTGCTCGCGCAGCGGCACCACGATGTGCGATGACCGCAGTTCCGGGTCATCCTCCATTATGTAGTCGAAGAGGCGGTCCTCACGACGGAAGCTCTGCCTGCCTGCCCACCGGCTGACCTCGCCGACAAATGGATAGGCCATTTCCTGGTGCACGAGCGTGCCCGCGCGCGTGCGCCCGAGTTCGCTCGTCACGTCCCACCGCGTGCCGAGGAACTGTGGCGTGAAATAGGACACGCCGTAGTTACGAGTCACATTGCGCTCGTAATAGAAGACGCCGAGCGACTGGCCCGTTCCCAGCAGATTATCCTCGACAACACGCACGCCCTCGAAGCCGAATCCGTCACCGGTGCCGACCCGCAGGTCCAGACGCGTGCTCCACTCATCGCGCGTGCTCACAATTACGTGGTAGGTCCCGTCCGGCTGGCGGACACCGTAGACATCGACACGCGACAGGAAACTGTACCCGCGCAGCAGCCGCTCCGTCTGCTCCAGCAGAAAGGGGTCGTAACACGTGCCCGTGCCGAACAGCAGTTCCCGGCGGATCACCCCCTCGCGGGTGCGCACGTGAAGTGCGTTCGCCGCCCGGTAGGCCCAGCCGAAACGGCGCTCACCCTCCGTTTCGCTCGTATCGAAGATCGAGTTGTTATCAATGAATACGTAACTGATGCGGCCGGCAGCGCAGGAGTCCGGTGGCGGTGCAGGGCTCTCCTGTGCGGCAGCGGATTGCGCCGGCAGCGGCGCTGCGAGGAGCGCGAGCAGAATCGGTATCCGGATGCGTGGTGACACCGGCGGAGAATAGATGAGCGTGGCCGTAACGGAAAGGGTCAGGACGAGTTACACGTCCGTGCCCACTGCCGTTGAATGGCTGCCGCACGCCGGCCCCGGCGAGGCAGGCCGGCCCCGTTCGTGCTTGACAGGCGCGGCGCAGGCGGAGTAGGCTTGCCGATCTGTGGATACCTTCTCGTAGAGGCAGACGTGGCAACTGAAATGGCGACAGCGGACCTCTCGCGGCAGGGCATCGATGCCCGCGGCACGGTCCACCAGAACCTCACCCCGACCGTGCTCCTGGAGCATGCCGTACGCCGGGGCGAAGGACTGTTGACGAATGCGGGATCGTTCGTAGGACTGACATCTCCGCACACCGGCCGCTCCCCCGAAGACAAGTTCGTCGTGCGCGAGCCGGGCAGTGAGGATGAGATCTGGTGGGGCAAGGTCAATGTGGCGCTGGAGCCGGAACGGTTTGCCGTCCTGCTGGATGACGTGCGCGAGCACCTGTCGGATCAGGAGCTGTTCGTCTCCGACCTGTGGGCCGGCGCCGACCCGCAGCATCGCCTGAACGTGCGGTTCGTCAGCCCGAACGCATGGCATTCCGTGTTCGTCAACAACATGTTCATCAATCCGCCGCCATCGGATCTCGACGGCTTCGAGCCCGGGTTCACGGTGCTGCACGCGCCGGAGATGGAGTCGGACCTGGCCAGGCACGGCACACGGTCAGGCACGTTCATCGCCCTCGATTTCTCCCAGCGCACCGTGCTGATCGGCGGCACGCGCTACGCCGGTGAGCTGAAGAAGTCGATCTTCACAGTGATGAACTATCTGATGCCGCAGCAGGGCGTGCTGCCGATGCACTGCTCGGCGAACGTCGGCAGTCAGGGTGATGTGGCACTCTTCTTCGGCCTCTCAGGAACCGGCAAGACCACGCTGTCGGCCGACCCGGAACGCGGGCTCATCGGCGACGACGAACACGGCTGGTCGGACCGCGGCGTGTTCAACTTCGAGGGTGGCAACTACGCGAAGGTCATCCGCCTCTCCGCCGACGGCGAGCCGATGATCTGGGCGGCGAGCAACCGGTTCGGCGCGATCCTCGAGAACGTCAGAATGGACGAAGACACACGCGAGGTCGACTTCGATGACGACTCGATCACCGAGAATACCCGCTCTTCCTACCCGATCTCGTTCATCCCGTCCGCTGTCATGGAGGGCATGGCAGGTCACCCGAAGAACGTGGTGTTCCTGACCGCTGACGCATTCGGCGTGATGCCGCCGATTTCGAAGCTGACTCCCGAGCAGGCGATGTACCACTTCCTGTCCGGCTATACCGCGAAGCTGGCGGGCACGGAGCGCGGGGTGTCGGAGCCGAAGGCGGCGTTCAGCGCTTGCTTCGGAGCGCCATTCCTGCCGATGCAACCATCGGTGTATGCCGGCATGCTCGGCACGAAGCTGGAGGAGCACGGTGCCCAGGTCTGGATGGTCAACACAGGCTGGACCGGCGGCGCGTTCGGCACGGGCACGCGCATGAAGCTGGCGTACACCCGTGCCATGATTCGCGCCGCGCTCAGCGGGCAGCTCGACGGAGTGAAGACCCGGCCGGACCCCGTCTTCGGTCTGCACATTCCCGAAAGCGTGCCCGATGTGCCGGACGACGTGCTCGATCCGCGTACGACCTGGCCCGAACCGGCCGAGTACGATGACGCCGCCGCGAAGCTGGCGGGCATGTTTCGCGAGAACTTCGAGAAATTCGCAGACGGCGTGAGCGAGGGCGTGAAGAACGCGGGCCCCCGGGCTGGATGAGGGATTGGTAGTGGGTGAGTCAGCGGGCGTGGTTGTGGCAGTGGGAGTGGGCCGCCATCGGCGGACCGCCCCCCCGTCCCCGCCCATCCCGACCCTCGCCCTCGCCCTCGCCCTCACCCCCTAACTTACCCACTCCCAATCCCACACCCTTGAATTCCATCACGATCCGCGACCCGCTCTGGGATACCATCCGGATCGACCCGGTCGCGCGGCGGATCATCGACAGCGCGACATTCCAGCGGCTTCGCTATATCAAGCAGCTGGGTCATGCACACCTGGTGTACCCGGGAGCGGTGCATACGCGCTTCGACCACGCGGTCGGTGTATACCACCTGGCGCAGCGGGCGCTGCACGTGCTGGGCGAGCGCGGTCTCGAGGCCGTGGACGACATCGACCGCCGGATCATCCCGCTCGGCGCCCTGCTGCACGATGTAGGTCATTATCCGTTCTCCCACGCCCTCGAAGAACTCGAACAGGGCAGCATACCCGGACATCACGAGGAACTCGTCGGGCGGTTCCTGTCGCAGCCGGACGTTCACGATGCACTTGCGGCGGTGGCCGGCGACGCGGCGCAGCGCGTTGAAGAATTGATACGCGGGCGATCGGACAACCCGCTGCAGGGTCTGGTCAGCGGCAGCCTGGACCTCGACAAGATCGAATACCTGAAGCGCGACGCGCACTTCTGCGGTGTGCCGTACGGCGACGTGGATGTCGATCGGCTCCTGTATTCGCTGACATTGCTGCCGGACCCCGACACCGGGGCGCTGGAAGTGGGCGTGCACGAGAAGGGCGTAGCCGCGCTCGAGTCGCTGCTGTTCGCCAAGTACCAGATGTTCAGGAACGTTTACTGGCATCATGCAGTTCGCGCGGCGACAGTGGTCTACAAGAGAGCCGTGGCCGACGCGTTGAAGCACGGCATCGTCACCGGTGGCGAGCTCGTGGGCGCGACTGATGAAGGTCTGATGCACCTGCTCGATGCACGGGCGCGTGACTCCGGGGCCGCGGGCGCAACGGACGTCGCGCGGGGTGTGCGGGCGCTGCGCGAGCGGAAGCTGCCCAAGCGGGCGGCGGAGGTGGCGGCCGCGGATCTGGACGAGTCGCGTGTCGGCGACTGGCTGACCGCGGACACGCCGCTCAAGCGCGAAGTCGAGGAGCGCCTCGCCGCCGATCTGGGTCTGCCGGGCGGGGCCGTGTACCTGGACTATCCGGAGAAGTCGATGATGTTCGGCCTGCACCTGCTGGTGCGGCGCAGGTCGGGTGAGGTGCTGCGGCTGGGTCCGGAAGGTCGCGCGGGTCTGATTGGTCTGCCCGAAGTCGCCGCGGAACTGTACCGCACGGCGCGGGTGCTCCGCGTGTTCACGCAGGGCGAGCGACGGGACCTGGATGCGGCGTCACTGGTAGCGCTGGTTCAGCAGGATGCAGGGTCCGTCCGTGCGGCACTGGCTGGGGGCGCTCCGCTGCTCGCGCAGCACTGAGCCCACAACCCATCCGGGTGCCGCATCGTACGGCAGCGGCTATTCTACCGTGACGTCCATGCTGATCGGTTCAGCTGGCCGGTCGCCCGAGTCCGTAGACACCTTGCCGATCTTCTCCACGACGTCCATCCCGCTCGTCACCTTCCCGAACACTGCGTGCTTTCCGTCGAGCCACGGCGTCGCGGCGAGGGTGATGAAGAACTGCGACCCGCCCGTGTTCGGCCCAGCGTTCGCCATCGACAGCACTCCCGCCGCGTCATGTCGCAGCCCGGGGTGGAACTCGTCGGCGATCTTGTAGCCGGGGCCGCCGGTGCCGGTGCCCTGCGGGCAGCCGCCCTGGATCATGAAGTCTTTAATGACACGGTGGAATATCAGACCGTCGTAATAGCCCTTCTCCACCAGGTCGATGAAGTTCTTCGTGGTGATGGGCGCGCGATCCTCGAACAGCTCGATGCTGAAGTCGCCCTGGGTCGTCTTGAACTTCGCGGTGCGGTTCGGCATGAGTCCTCTCTCAGAAGTCGATGGTCAGGCCCGCCTGGAACCGCTGGTCGGTGCGTCCGACGCCGTCGGCGGGGGTGGAATCATAGCCATACGCATGCGTCAGCGTCAGGGCCAGGTGCTTCGAGATTCTGGAGCTGACTTTCGAAGCGACATCCAGGTTGTGGTCCGCGAAGTCGTCGAACACGGGAGTGAACGTAGTGGTGTTCTCGAGCTTGACGCTGTCGCCCAGACCGCGGTTGCCCTTGAACTCCATGCTCCAGGCGCCATCGTTGCGCGGGTCCTGGGCGGCCGACCGCGTGAAGCTCTCGCGGCTGTACTGTGCCGCTATGCGGACCGAGGCTTCGCCCGGGTTCTCACGGTAGAACGTGTACTTCACGCCGGAACCCGTGCGCGCGCGCAGATCCAGCTTGCGGAACGGATCGCGCTCCGCGGACGCAAAGATGAATGGCGCAACGCGCGCGGCCGGGCCGACGTCGAAGTCCAGTTTGCTCTGGAGGTTCCGGGCGACGACCGTTCCCTGACTCTCGCCGTATCGGAAGCCGAAGCTCCACTCGAGCTTGAAATGCCGTGTCTGCAGGTGTTTCACGCGGACGCCGGTAGTAAGTGACACCAGGTCGCTGTTGCCGCTGGAACTCGCGAAGCCGAGGTCCAGCGCGGCAGCCCAGCGATCCTCGACCCTCTCCTGCACGTCAACGTCCGACCGCTGCGCCGGATTCTGCGGCTGAGCCTGCTGCTCGGGCTGCTGCCGAATGACCGGCGGTGCGGCGGGCTGCTGCGCGACGATGGGTGGACGGGGCGACAGCACCGGCTCGGCAGGATGGGCGAGCGCGTACAGCACGATCACGATGTATGTAGCACCAGGCATTGCACAAGAACGCAGGGATTCACTGACTCGAGCCCGCAAGATCACGGAAATTGGCGCGTGAGGCAACCGTTCAGCGCGTGCAACCTTCGCGCTGGATGGTGTAGGCGAGCCCCGTGATGATCCAGCCGGTGGAATCCTTGACGAAGTTGAAGGCGTCGGTGCCGCAGTGACTGAAATTGGAACCGATGATGAAATCGTAGTACGTCCAGACACTGGCGAGCCGCCCGTCCACGCGCACTTCCGGCCGGATCGGTCGCTCGTCGAGGCGTTCGGCGGCGGCGGCCACCTGGGCTATGAAGCCGTCGAGTGAGGTGGAACGAATGGCCGCCCGCCCGTCGTGCTCGACGGGGATGAACGTATGAAGATCCGGATGGGCGAGTGCGCGGATGGCGGCAGTATCGCGCGTACGCATGGCATCGAACAGACGGATCATTGCGGCGAGGACTTCCGCCTCGTCACGCACGGTCTGCGGTGCGACCCGACGTCCGGATGAAGTAATGCGCCGATCCAGGTCGAATGTGCCGCCCTCGGACAGGAAGTAGTAATCGAGGTCGCCGCTGTCGGCGGTGTTGTAGAATGCCACGCGGCCCCGGCCCGCGATTTCGGCGTGGTCACGTGTGACGATGAGGGCGGTGCCTTCATCGACACCGATACCGAGCAGCGCGGGGTGGCGTCGCACGACACGGAGCATGTCGTCCTGGCGGCCGCGCGCTGTGAGGTGCTGATCGATGGCAGTGCCGCGCAGCAGACCGAAGCCGCTCTCATAGCCGGGCGCCATCATGATCTCGTTGGACTCGACCGCGCCGCGCACCATGTAGCTGGCCTGTATCGATGCGCCCGCGGACGTGCCGCCGACCACGCCGTCACGATCGAGCAGCGCCCGTATCTCGCTCACCGTGCGTGTATCGAGATACGAATCTGCGAGGCGCCACTGGCGGCCGCCGGTGAGCCACACCGCTGTCGCGGACCGGAGCGGTCTCGTGAACGCCTCGCTGTCGGCGGTGTCGCGCGAGCGCGTATGCAGCAGGGTCAGGTGCCGGGCTCCCGCTTCGCGGAACATGCGCAGGCCGGCCCAGCTCTCCGGAAACGAATCCTCGGTCGCAGCAGTGGGGATGACCACGATGCGGGCGTCACCGCCGCCGGCCAGCGCTACGAAACGCGCGATGATCGCGCTGTCGAGCGCTCCGCCGCCGGCAATGAAGAGCGTCCCCCGGTCCGGCCCCGTGGTGGTGGCGGGTGCCAGGACGCGCGCGGACGGCTGCACCGCCGTGCACGCCGCGAATAGCGCACAGCCCGCGAGCGCTGCGAGTCGCATCAGCGAATGCCGACCTGGCCGCGCACCGATTCGATCAGCCTGCCGGGATCGTAGCCGACACCGTCCTTGAAGACGTGGGTCATGTTACGGATGTCGGCCGGAGTCACGGCAGGATTGCCGCGCACGATCAGCAGGTCCGCGATCTTGCCGGCTTCGACGGAGCCGAGGTCGCCATCCACGCCGAGCACCTTCGCGCCGTTCAACGTCATGATGCGGAGCGCCTCCAACGGCGTGAAGCCACCTTCGACGAGCAGCTCGAGGTTGCGCTGGTCGCCGAAGCCGGGCAGCGCACCGCCGTTGCCGGTGGGGTCGGAGCCGGCCGCGAGCAGGCCGCCGCGGTTCACGAACTCGCGCTCGTACGCCATGGCCTTGGCCAGCACCTCCGGCGAGGATCCTGCCGACGGATTGTCAATGTAACGCTGTCGCGTCGTCAGATACTCCTCGCGCGTCTCCGGCGACATCGCATCCAGCGTGCGCTGCTCGAGCGGCGGACGGTTCGGAACGCTCAGTTCGTACACCGCGAGCGTGGATGTCATCGCGACATTGTTCTGCACCATGTCGTCGAGCGTCACACGTACGGCATCGCTCCCAATGTCCAGGTCCCGCAGCGATTGTGTCATGGTGCGGGGGCAGCGGTCCGGCTCCTTGTTCGGGTCATACTCGCTGTTCGCGAACAGGCCGTGCTCCAGGTTGTCGATGCCGAGTGCCACCGCCTCGCGATATCCCACCGAGCACAGGTGGCCTGTCACTTTGACGCCGCGGCGATGCGCTTCGTCGATCGCAGCCTTCATCGCTTCGCGACTGATCAGGGTGTAGAACTTGAACCATGTCGCACCCTCTTCGGCCCAGTACGCGACCACTCGCCGCGCGTCTTCCGCCGATGCCACCTGGTGCATTCCGCCACCCGCACCCTCGCCCGAGATGTACGGACCGGTCACGTGAATGCGCGGGCCCGGCGTCGCCCCGTCCGCAATGGACTTGCGCAGGTTCAGCTCGGCGTACGGCGACATGCTGCCCGTCGTGCGGATCGTCGTCACGCCGCTGCCGAGGTATAACCGCGGCGAGCTGTAGTTCAGCTGGACGCTGCGGCCAAACGCCGTCGTGTAGAACGTGTGATTGTGCATGCCGACCAGGCCGGGCAGTACCGTGTGACCCGCCAGGTCGAGCACGCGTGCATTGGCCGGTGGCCGCGTGGAGGACGCGGGACCCACGGCGGCGATGCGGCCGTTCCGGATCACCACCGTCTGGTTCTCGAGCGGCGCTGCGCCCGTGCCGTCGATCACACGCACGTTCGTGAGTGCCACGACGGTTTCGGGCACGGCCACGAACTCGCGCACGCCATCCGAAAGCTGCTCGAAGCTCTGGGCCGCGAGCGGCAGCGGCAGCAGGAATGCACAGGCAGAAACGATGATCCGGGACAGACGCATGGTCGGGCTCCTGGTGTGTGGGAACGCTGAAAGGGATACGGCGGGGCGGCGCGACGGGCAAGGCCCCGCCGGCGCGGGCGTCAGATATCCACGTCGAACAGCATCTGCATGCCGGCCTCCAGGTGCTCCGCAATGTGGCAGTGCAGCATCCAGCGTCCGGGATTGGACAGCTCGAGCAGCAGTTCCACCCGCATGCCCACCGGCACGAGCACGGTGTCCTTCCACACGTGATTGCGCGTGGGCACGCCGTTGACGGACAGCACGAGGAACCGCTGACCGTGGATATGGATGGGGTGCTGCATGGCGTGCAGTGAGTGGCGCTCGTTGCGAAGGCTCACACGGACGACGTCGCCGACGCGATATCGCCGGCTGATGCCCAGGTTCTCCGCACCCCCGGCATCGCGCAATACCCAGCGCACATCATGAGCGGTCGGCAGCCAGTCCATCATGGGCATGGTGCCGGCCCACTCGACGGGATTGAAGTACAGCGTGTCGAGCCGCATGAGCTGGGTCAGGCCGAACGGCAGGCCGCGGTCCTCGAGCAGGAGCCGGAGGTCCAGGTCGGGCGGATCATCGAAGCGCGCCCGGTATCGCTGGACGTCCGCGTGGACGTCGGCGCTGTGACGCAGGGTGGAGAACGATTCCGCCAGGTCCGGCTGTGCACGCCTGGCGGATACATTCACGATGCCGAGCGTGTCGACCATCGGCACGAACATGCCGAGCATGTGGTCGATCCCCTGCACCTGATTCGTCAGCGCGGCCGGGCCGGCCTGCTCGAAGCGGACATCCACCACGTAACGCTCCGCCGGCGCGAGCACCACGCTCTGCACCCACTCCTCGCGCTCGAAGCGTCCTACATCCGATGCAACGACCTTCATACGCGCGTGATCGAAGGACACGTTGAACGTGCGCGTGTTGGACGCATTCGTCAGGTGGAACCGCACGACTTCACCGGTCCGCACATCGAGCGACCAATCCGGCTCGCCGTTGACGAGCAGCACATTCCCGAACCGGCCCATGATGGCGAAGTTCACGGCGTCCTCGCCGTACGGCACGAGACCGTCATCGCCGAGCAGGATGTCATCGAGCATGAGAATCTCATCGCGATGGCTCGGTCCGTAGTAGCCGGGCGCGTCCGGCTCCACCATCAGGTTGCCGTAGAGACCGAGGTCCTGCTGAATGTCCTCGCGGTGGTGCGGGTGATACCAGTAGATGCCGGCGTCGGGGAAATGGATGGTATAGCGGAAGGAGCCGCCGGGCACGACGGGATCCTGTGTCACGTGCGGCACGCCGTCGAAGCGGTTGTCGAGCCGTATTCCGTGCCAGTGCACCGCAGTCTCGTGGACGGTCGCGTTATGAAAGTCGACGGTGATCGTGGCCGCCCGTGCGACGTGGATGAGCGGCCCGGGATACTGCCCGTTGAAGCCATACATCAGGATGTCGCGGCCCTTGAGCGAACGCCGGACGAGTGCAGCCGTGAGCGCGATGGTGTCGCCATCCGCGACGCGCAGCAGTTCGCGCGGCCGTGCGGCGGGGACGGCCGCCGTGTCATTCGTCGAGGGAAGGAACGGCGACACCCGGGGCGTGAGATGCTCGATGCCCATTGCGGCCATGGGCACGCGCGGATCGTGTGGCGGCATGCTCCAGCCGGTGCCGGTATCATGATGTGCGTGGTCTTGATCAGGGGCCGTGGCCTGCGAGCTGGCAATGAAGTGCGGGTCGCGCATGCGTGTGCTCGGCGACAGGCCGCGCAGCACCACCGGACCGCGCCGGTCCGTGACGGTATCGGCGGACTCCGCGCTGATCAGCACATAGAACTTGTTCAGCGCAATCTCGCCCGTCTCCGTTCGGCCATTGTGAACCACACCGAGTTTCGTGAGCGGGGCCAGATTGGGCGGAGCCGCCCACGCGATGTACGTCGTGAACGCGCCCAGCTCCCCGGGGTCAGGCAGGCCGTCGATGAACAGCGTGGTACGGAATCGATGACGACCGTCCCGGGTGACCGCAGTGCCGAAAGGCGATGGCGCAGGCGCGAGCTGAATCACGCCGATCGCGGTTTCGAACAGGTCAGGACGCGCGATCAATTCGATGCAGTACAGATCGGTGCTCGGCGCTCCGGTGGCGGTGAAGCTCGAGGGGTTCGAAGGGCAGAAGTCCGTCACCGCCTCTACGCGCCCGGCGGGATCGGGTGCGCGGACGCCGGCGGGATCGGGTGCGCGGACGCCGGCGGGCGCGCACGCGGATGCAGCACCGATCAGTGCAA
Source organism: Gemmatimonadota bacterium (assembly GCA_018224305.1). Lineage (GTDB taxonomy): Bacteria > Gemmatimonadota > Gemmatimonadetes > Longimicrobiales > RSA9 > SH-MAG3. The sequence goes on along the minus strand of JAGTUV010000267.1, from coordinate 8,408 downwards.
TGCAGCGGATCAGGGCAATGCAGCGAATCAGGGCAATGCAGCGAACGCGGCGCATCACGCAATCATCAGGGTTCCCGATCGACGACGTATACGTTCCTCTGAGCGGTCGGCACGACGACGACGTCGAGTATGTTCACGTGCTCCGGGAGCCCCGCCACGTAGCAGACCGTGTCGGCGACATCATCGCCGGAAAGTGGGCGGAAACCGTCGTACACCTTGCCGGCACGTTCCGCGTTGCCACTGAAACGAACGACCGAGAACTCGGTCTCGACGAAGCCCGGATCGACGCTCGAGATGCGGATCGGAGTGCCCTGTACGTCGAGATTCATGCCTTCGGTCAGTGCGCGGACGGCATACTTCGTCGCTGCGTACACGTTGCCGCGCGGGTAGGTCATGTGTCCCGCGGTGCTGCCGATGTTGATGACGTGACCGCGCCCGAGCCGGATCATCGCAGAGAGCAGCGAGCGGGTCACGTTGAGCAGGCCCTTCACGTTCGTGTCGATCATGCGATCCCAGTCATCCGGATCGCCGTCCTGCACGAAATCGAAGCCGGCGGCCAGGCCGGCATTGTTGATGAGGATGTGCGGCACTGCCCCGGCCTCGATCAGTTCGGCGGCCGCGGTGCTGACATCGTCGCGGCCGCGCACGTCCACCTCACGGATCAGCGGTTTGCTGCCGCCCGCGGTCTGGATCTCACGCGCCAGCTGCTCGAGCCGGTCCAGACGGCGGGCCCAGAGTATGACGTTCGCGCCCTCTCGTGCGAAGCGTCGTGCGCAGGCGGCGCCGATGCCGGAGCTCGCGCCCGTGATGAGAACCTGTTTGCCTTCGATTCGCGTCATCGTCCCGCCATTGTGTAATGAGTGCCGCGCACATCATAGGGGAGTCACTGGCTGTTGCGCGAGGGCCCGCCGTTCCGCATCGTACCGGATACCACCAGCCGAGAGATGCCCCATGACGCAGATGTATGCGTTCCCCACGCGCGCAGCGGCCGCGGCCGCGATTGCGCTGCTCGTCCCGTCGCCGTCCAGTGCCCAGGCCGGAGGCCCCGTCGGTCACCCGGATTTCGATGCAGCATATTTCGCGTGGCAGGCGGGTGACTACGCCGACGCGCTCACCGGTATGGACCGGCTGCTGAGCGGTCCGGACGCGCATCGCTGGCTTGAACCGGCGGCGGTTCTGACTGGCGAGCTGTATCATACGCAGGAGCTGGCCGTGGATGGCCGCCGCGCCGGCTGGTCGCCGGACGGACGGTTCGCCGCGTGGGAGACGGGCGCCGGCGCGGAACGACGTACGCATGTAGCGCGCATCGGGGAAGGCGGCGTTACCGTGCTGAACGGCCACTCGGCTGCGTTCGATGGGGCCGGCCGGGTGTATTACATCGCAGTGGGTGAGTCACGTGCACTCGATGAGGCGCGCGAGGCCGTGACGGCGGCGCTGGAGAGCGGCGACAATCAGGCCGCGTTCCAGGCCCGTACCCGCGTCTCACAGCTGGAGTCTGCGGCGGCGCGGCTCCGGCTGCGCGACCTTGCGAGCGGCAGCGAATCCCACGTCGATCTCGGCCCCATCATTCCCCAGGCCGTGGTGTTCCGTGCGGGCGACGCAACACCGTACGTGCTCGGCGCACCGGCCGGTGCCGGCAACACGAACGACATCTACCGCATCGCGGGCGCTCCGCAGAAGGTGACCGCAGCAGAGGGGCCGAAGGGCGACGCCGTATTCCTGGCCGGCGACCGTCTGCTGTACGTGATCGACCGGCAGAGCTTTGCGATCCAGGAGCTGGCTTCCGGCAATGTCAGCACGCACCGCGGCATCCAGCCGTCCGTATCGGCGGACGGCGGTTCAATTGCATTCGTGCGGCAGGAGGACGGTGAAAGCATCATCACCGTCGTGGGGCGGAACGGTGTGGCGCGCGATGTCGTGCGCCGTGGCGGCCCGCTCGCAAACCCTGCACTGTCGCGCGACGGAGCACGGCTTGTCTATCAGGCAATGCCACGCGAGGACTGGGAGTTGTTCGTCACCGATGCGGATGGTACGAACGAGGTGCGTCTCACGCGCGAGATCCAGCACGACCTGCTGCCGCGCTTCATCGACGACGACCGCGTCCTGGCGGTCATCGGCGAGGCCCGCCATCGCAGGTCATACCTGTACGACCTGCGCACCGGGTCACGCACGCGGCTGTTCCACAACAACACCGTGCGTACAGTGGCGCCGGAATATGAGTGGGCAGTGTCTCCGTACGGCGCCCGCGTGCTGATTGTCGCGGAGCGCGACGGCGACACGGTCTCGCCCGAGCGCGGTGTCTACATGATGGACCTGAACCGGAGAGTCGAGTCGGATGAGGTGCATGCACGTGTGCGCACCCAGCTCGCGTCCGAGCGAGCCCTGCTCGAACGGGGTCGCGAATTGTTCGCCGGCATCGAGCAGACAGTCGCCGACGCCGTCGGCGACGTGTCCACTGCCCGCGTGTACGGATACAGCTACGATCTGTACCAGTTCGATTCCAAGCACATAACGCAGCCGGGAAATGCGAAGGCCATCGAGTACCTGTCCGCCCGGCTGCGTGAGTTCGGTTACGACCCACAGCTGCAGTGGTTCGAGGCGCGCGGTGCACGCACGGCCAACGTGATCGCCGTACTGCCGGGCACCGTCCAGCCGGATGTGCTGTACACGGTGAGCAGCCACTTCGACTCGGTCGAGCGTGGACCCGGAGCGGATGACAACACCAGCGGCACCGCGGCACTGCTCGAGGCGGCGCGCGTGCTGTCGACGCGACCGCAGCCGGCAACAATCCACTTCGCGTTTTTCACCGGCGAGGAGTCCGGCCTGCTGGGTAGCCGCGAGTACGTGCGCCGCGCCGTCGAGAACGGTGACATCCTCGTGGGTGCGCTGAACAACGACATGATCGGCTTCGCGAACGACCAGCGCCTCGACAATACGATCCGCTACTCGAATGCAGGCATCCGCGATATCCAGCATGGCGCCGCCATGCTCTTCACGGACCTGATCACGTACGATGCGAAATACTACAAGAGCACGGATGCGCATGCGTACTACGAGGCCTACGGCGACATTGTCGGCGGCATCGGCAGCTACCCGATCCTGGGGAACCCGCACTACCACCAGACGCACGATCAACTGGAGACCGTGAACCATCAGCTGATCGCGGAGGTATCGAAAACCACGGTCGCGACACTCATGCAGCTGGCGAGCACACCGTCGCGCGTCAACAACGTGACGATCGCCCGCAGCGGGCGCTCCGGCCGCGTGAGCTGGGATGCGCTGCCGGAGACCGACGTGGCCGCCTACATCGTCGAGTGGGGACCGGCGGACGGTGCGGGACGCGGCAGTGTGCGGGTTACGGGGACTGTCGCCGACATCGCGGACCTGCGTGCCGGCGAGGAGGTCCGCGTCAGCGGCGTGAACAGGCGCGGCGCTCGAAGCTGGGACTGGGGCAGAGCGTTCTGAGTGCTATGACCGCGCCATGAACAGGGTCTGCGTGGGATAGGCGAACTCGATGCCGCCGTCCTCGAACTGCCGGTGGATGTCGAGGTTGATGGCCTGCTGGATGTCCATGTACGTGTTGAACTCAGGGACGAGCACGAAGTAGACTACCTCGAAGTTCAGCGAGAAGTCGCCGTACTCCTTGAAGTGGGCGCGATCGAAGCGCGTGTTGGCCTGCCGTTCCACCGCCGCACGGATCATCGCCGGCATCTGCTCCAGCTGTGCCCTCGGCGTCTGGTAGGTGACGCCGAGGCTGAACACGATGCGTCGCTCGTACATCCGCTTGAAGTTGCGGATCCTGCTCGACAGCAGGTCGCTGTTGGCGAATACCAGCTGTTCGCCGGAGAGGCTCTTCACGCGGGTCGTCTTGAGACCGATGTACTCCACGGTACCGAGCAGGTCATCGACGATGATGAAATCGCCGATGACGAATGGCCGGTCGAGCACGATGGACAGGGAGGCGAACAGATCGCCGAGCACGCTCTGGAGAGCGAGCGCGACCGCAATGCCGCCGATGCCGAAGCCGGCGATCAGGGCCGTGACGTCGAAGCCGAGATTGTCGAGGCCCATCAGCAGCAGGACGCTGTAGAAGACGAGCCTCAGCACGAACCCCAGGGCATTGATGGTCGTCGCGGAAGCGGCGTCGTCCTCCAGACGCCGCGCCATCTGCCGCTGGATCAGCGTGTTGATGACGACGGTGCCCCAGACGGATATCTGCGCGACGACCACCACGACCCCGATGAAACGCAGGGCGCTCGCCGTGTCCGGTGACAGTACGAGGACGCGCGATGCGGCGTACAGCGAGATGAAGAGCAGGAAGTAGGTCTTGGTACGTCTCAGGGTGTCGGCGACCAGGTCGTCGAGCTGGTTCTCCGTGCGGCTGGACAGCATGGTGATCTGGCGGATCACCACCCGTCGCAGGATGGAAGCGCCGGCATAGACGACGAAGGCCACGAGCGCGGCGAGCAGCCAGGTGCGGACGCTGTTGTTGAGGTACATCAATTCCAGAAACGTCACCGCGCTTCTCCCGTTGCGCGTGGGCAGGTCGAAGCGCGGAACCTAGGCCCGTGCTGCTCCGCGTGCAAAGGTGCGGACGCAGTCAACCGCGGCCGGACGCGACCACCACGACGGTGGTGTTGTCGAGGCCGCCGCGCTCGTTCGCGGCGTCGATCAGCGATTTCGTGAGTTCGGCGGGCGGAACGGGTTGGGAGAGCAGTTCGCGAACGTCCTGATCATCGAGCATCGTCGTCAGGCCGTCGGTGCTGAGCAGGAAGATATCGCCGGGGGCGGCATCGACGACGAGTGTGTCGGCGGGGCCGACCGCGGCGGTGCCGAGGACGCGGCTGAGGACGCTCGCGAGCGGGTGGTGGCGTGCTTCCGCGAACGTTAACATACCGGCGTCGACCTGCTGCTGGACCCAGGTATGGTCGCGTGTGAGCTGGGTCAGCTCGCCAGCGCGCAGCCGGTACGCGCGGGAGTCACCGACGTGCCCGATTACGCACTGATCGGAGCCCGCGAGCGGGACCATGGCCGTCAGCGTGGTACCCATGCCCGCGCATTCCCGATGCCTTGCTGCGTGCTCGAGGATGGCGTGGTTCGCATCGTTGAAGACACCGAGGAGCCGACGCGCGAGCGTGGCGGAACCGATCCGGGGAGATGGTGCGCGCTCGAACGCTGCGGCCAGCACCTCGATGGCGGTCTGGCTCGCGACATTGCCCGCGGCGTGGCCACCCATTCCATCGGCCACGGCGTAGATTCGGGCATGCGGCCGCAGCAACAGAGCGTCCTCGTTGCGCGCCCGGCGCCGGCCGCGATCCGTCACACCGGCGCTGCTCCAGTTCATGAGCGCAGCAGGATCGGGCACGACCATTGCCACTCCAGTGAAACCATCATGAGATACGCTGCCCTGCTATTGTTGACATCATTCATCGCTGCGTGCGGACCGCCCGCCCTGCCGCAGGATTCGACACGGGCGACGATCGAGGTCATGGCCGCCATCCGCCCAGGCACGCCGCTCGAGGAGATGCTGGAACGACTCGACCAGCACCTCGTGAATGCCATGTCCGGGCAGCTCGACGGCAGCGCGGGCGAGGAGTTCCTGCTCGCCGAGGCGCTCTCCGACCGTCTGCTCGAGGCTCGCATGCCTTTCGAGTGGATCCCGTCGGAAGGGTACAGCCTCGAATCGAAGCTCCGGCAGATCCAGTCGAGCGCCGACCGTATACTGGCCCAACTCCGGACGTCCGCGCCGCGTCAGCAGACGCTCCAGGACCTGCGGAACCTTCGCACCGAGGTCGCCCGGCTCCGGCAGACGGTCGCGGCCGGCGGCGCCCCGGCACCCGTACCGATCGGGCGGCTGCTGAGCGGCGATACCGCGAATACCACCGCCGCCGCTCCGCTCACGCCGAGCGCGTCACCCGATGTCAGCACCCCCGCCTCCGCCGCCCCGCTCGGCACGCCGGTTCCGGGTGGCAATCCGTAGACGCCAGCACACCCGCCCGCCATTCCTGCCGGATTGCCGTGCCGGAACGCCGGATTGCCGGAGCGCCGGAGCCGGGCCGGTCGGCCCCGCGGCCGTCAGTAGGCTGCACGTTTGTGGCGCCTCGCGCCAGTCCTGACCTGAACTGACCGGTTTCGCGCGGCGCGGCGGGTTCCTCCGGGGGCGGGGGCTTGACCGGAACCAACCACTGCGTTACGGGGTTCTACCGCGCACGCTCCAACTGGTCGGTCTGCCGCGAAGGGGCGGGGGCAGAATCCTTGCAGGATGATCGGTGTCGGACGGACGTCGAGAGGCCCGGAGCAGCACACGGAAGGCGAGTGGTAATGACGGAAATAACGGACGCCCGGAAGCGGCGGAAGCGCCGCACAACCGGCCGACTGGAAGGATTTGCGGGCGCGGCGGAAGACCGCTCGGCGCTCGACCAGTACCTGCGCGAGGTGAGTCAGCACGAGCTGCTGAACGCCCAGCAGGAGGTCGAGCTGGGTCGGCGTGCGCAGAAGGGCGACGAGGACGCGGTCCAGCAGCTGGTCCGTGCGAACCTGCGTTTCGTGATCAGCGTGGCCAAGAAGTATCAGAATCGCGGTGTGTCGCTGATCGACCTGATCCAGGAAGGCAACGTCGGGCTGGTGACGGCTGCGCGTAAGTTCGATCCCGAGCAGGGCGTGAAGTTCATCTCGTACGCCGTGTGGTGGATCCGTCAGGCGATTCTCGCCGCACTCGCGAACCAGGGCCGCGCGGTGCGCGTTCCGCTGAATCGTGCGAGCGACCTCGCGCGCATCTTCCGTGAGCGGGAGCGTCTGAAGCAGGAGTTGCGGCGCGATCCGACGCTGGAGGAGGTGGCCGAGGCCGCATCGCTGACGCCGGAAGTCGTCACATCGCTGTCGACGCTGAACTCGGCGGAGATCCGTCTGGACGCGCCGATCGGTGACAGCGACGACAGCCAGCTGGTCGAGCGGTTCATGTGGGACGAGGCGCTCGAGCCGGAAGCCGCGGTCGAGGACCGGCTGCTCGCCGAGCACATCGACAAGGCGCTCGAGACGCTCACGCCGCGCGACGCCAAGGTGGTCCGGCTGTATTTCGGTCTCGAGGGCGGCCGTGAACACACGCTCGAGGAGATCGGCAACATGCTCGGTGTCACACGTGAGCGCGTGCGTCAACTGCGCGATCGCGCACTGCGCCGGCTGAGGGAGGGCGAACTCGGTACGGCGCTGGAGAGCTTCGCCGCCTAGCGCCTCCAGCGTCGCCCTGCATATGGCCTCTGCCACCGTACTATCCGCTACCGGCGGCGTCTATAACGTCGAGCTGGAAGACGGCACGGTGACGGAGGCCTCTCTGCGTGGACGCCTCAAGCTCGAGCAGCGAACCGGCGACCGCATTGTGGCCGGCGATGCAGTCCGCGTCCAGTCACAATCCGACAGCACGCTGACGATCGAGTCGGTCGAGCCGCGTACGAGCGAACTGGCCCGGCGCGCACCGGGCCACGGCCGCAAGGCGAAGGTGATCGTCGCGAACATCGACCGCGTGGTGATCGTGTTTGCCGTGCGCGAGCCGGAGCCGAACCGCCGGATGCTCGACCGCTTCCTAGTCCTCGCGGAAGCGAACCGGCTCGGCTCGCTCATCGTGCTGAACAAGGTGGACCAGGCCGATGACCCCGTCGCGCCGGAATTTCTCGCCCCGTACGAGGGAGCCGGCTACGAGACACTGAAGACCAGCGCGGCAACTGGCCTCGGCGTGGCCGAGCTCCGCGATCATCTGTGCAATGCACGCAGTGTCATCACCGGGCCGTCCGGCGTCGGCAAGTCGAGTCTCTTGAACGTCGTCCAGCCCGGCCTCGGGCTGCGCATAGGTGAGGTCAGCTCCGCCGTGAACAAGGGCCAGCACACAACGGTGAGTGCGAGGCTCATTCCGCTCGAGTGCGGCGGCCACGTGGCCGACACCCCCGGCCTTCGCGAACTCGGGCTGTGGGGCATCGCGCCCGATGAACTGCCCGACTGCTTCCCCGAGTTCGCCGACCTCATCGGCACATGCCGGTTCGCACGATCATGCAGCCATACCCACGAACCCGGCTGCGCCGTTCGCACCGCCGTAGACGAGGGACTCGTCGATGCCGGCCGCTTCGACAGCTACCTGACGCTGCGTCAGGAAGCCGAAGACGCCCCCCGCTACTGAAGACGCCCCCCGCTCCTGAAGACCCCCGCTACTGGGAAACCTCCCCGCTCCTGAAGATCCCCCGCTACTGAAGACCCCCCGCTACTGACCGGTGCCCTTCCATGATTCGCGACGATGAACGTCAGCCAGTCGCCGGGCGGGCGGGAGCAGGACCACTAACCGCAGCGGCCTACAGCCCGACACCAGCCCTCACGCCCAGGTAGAACACCCTTCCCGCCGCCGGAAAGTTGTAGATCTCCTC
>JAGTUV010000266.1 GCA_018224305.1 Gemmatimonadota bacterium | reverse complement strand
TGGAGGCTGCCCTCATCGTGTTCGAGCAGCACCAGTGCGGCCAGGAAATAGAAGGTATTGATTACGAGGTTGCCGAGGACGAGCGGAGGCAGTATCCAGCGCAGGTCCGCAGCCGGCAGCCACGCGAGGATGAGCGCCCAGACGAGCAGCATGAACGCGGTCGCGTAATAGAAGCCGTTTCGCAGCTGGAGCCGGACATCACAGAGCAGTGTCGCACGCAGACGTCGCATCATGCGAGCGAAGTTCCCGTGACACGCAGGAACACGTCCTCGAGCGTCGCCTCACGCGTGTGAATCGTGCGCACGTTGCCGGTGCGGAGCAGATCCACGAACGCAGCATTCTCACCAATCCCGGCGAGTGCGAAATCCTCGACCGCCACGCCGACATCTGTCCCGTGCTCGACGCGCACGGTCGGCTCACCGAACCGCAGCTTCAGATCGCGTGGTGAATCGATGCACGCGATGCGGCCGTCAACGATGAACGCGACACGGTCACACAGGTCATCGGCGGCAGCCATGTCGTGCGTAGTCAGAAAAACCGTGCGGTCGCGCGCCTGCTGCCGCCGGATCAGGTCGCGAATGCGGCGAGCGTTGCCTGGATCCAACCCGGATGTGGGCTCATCGAGGAACAGCAGGTCGGGATCGTGCAGTAGCGCCCGCGCGAATGTCAGGCGATTCTTCATGCCCTTCGAGAACTGTGACACCTGCATGCCGCCGTCCGCCTCGAGGCCGACACACTCGAGCAGTTCGTCGGGCTTGCGCGTCGTACCGGAATACAGCGATGCGAAGTATCGGAGGTTCTCGGTGGCAGTGAGCTTGAGGAAGTGGTTCGGCAATTCGAACGATACGCCGACGCGTTCGTAATACTCACTGCCCCACTCGCTGAGCGGCCTGTCGAGCACCGTGACATCGCCGGTATACCCTTCGAGCAGCCGCACGAGCAGCTTCTGCGTGGTCGACTTGCCGGCGCCACTCGGCCCGAGAAAGCCGAACACCTCACCGGGCTCGATGGCAAAGCTGACGCCCGTCACGGCAGGCTCTGCGCCGCCAGGATACGTGAAGCTCAGGTCACGAACGTCCACCATCATCAGTGCCTCAGTCGTCAACGATGTCCAGCCTGCAGTCATCCCGGGACATGAGCTGTCCCGTGATGGCGGCGCCGGTAAAGTAATGCGTGGCCGCAGCGCAGTCGTTCATGGTAGCGTACTGCGCTGTAATCGACCATGCGAGTGATGCGCGAGGCCGCCACACGACGCGAAGGCGTGAGGGGGCCGGTGCGGCCGAAGCCATCCGGCGCTACCTTCGATCCAGCCGGACTTCCCGACCCTGTTTTCAAGCATCGGCAAACCGGCCGGCGCGCCGGCACGACCCGCACGAAGCGACGGATGAGCACGACGGAGCGACAACTGGAGAGCATGGTCTCGGCGGCAGCGCGTCTGCGCGCCGAGATCGGCCGTAGGATCGTCGGTCAGGGCGATGCAGTGGAGGAGGTGGTCCTCTGCCTGTTTGCCGGCGGTCACGTTCTGCTGGAGGGCGTACCCGGCCTGGCAAAGACGCTGCTGGTTCGTACACTGGCCGAAGCGCTGGCACTCGAGTTCCGCCGGATCCAGTTCACGCCGGATCTGATGCCGGGCGACATCACCGGCACGGAGGTCATCGAGGAGGACCACACCACCGGACGTCGTGCGACGCGGTTCCTCCACGGCCCCGTGTTCACGAACGTGCTGCTCGCGGACGAGATCAACCGCACGCCGCCGAAGACGCAGGCTGCGCTGCTGGAGGCTATGCAGGAAGGACGCGTGACGGCCGGCGGAGTGGACATGGCGCTGCCCCGTCCGTTCTTCGTGCTGGCGACGCAGAATCCCATCGAGCAGGAGGGCACGTACCCGCTGCCGGAGGCGCAGCTCGACCGCTTCATGCTGAACGTGCGCATGACGTATCCCGATCTGAGCGACGAAGTGCGCGTGCTGATGACGACTACGGGCGTGGAAGCCGCCGACATCAGCGCTGTTCTGGATGCCGATGAGGTGATCGCGCTGCAACGCACGGTACGCGAAGTGGAAGTGGCCGCCGATGTGTTCCAGTACGTCGCGGAGTTAGTACGTGCGACGCGGCCGACCGAGGCGTCGTCGCCTGAGGAGATCCGCCGCTGGGTCCGCTGGGGCGCCGGTCCGCGGGCGGGTCAGTCGCTCATCCTGGCGGCGAAGGCGCGTGCGCTGCTGGAAGGTCGCGTGCACGTCTCGCCTGCCGATGTGCGGCGACTCGCGGCTCCCGTGCTGCGTCATCGCGTGCTGCTCAACTTCCACGCGGAAGCGGATGGTACGACGACGGACGACGTGGTGGATCTGCTGCTGGACCGCATCCGCGCGCCGCGTGCAGGGCCATGACGCTGGAAGCCGGGGCCGGTCCGCTGCCACCGCACCTGCTGGAGCGACTGGGCGGTCTCGAGTTCGTTGCGCGTCGCGTGGTGGAGGGCTTCGTCGCCGGCGCGCACCGCTCACCGTACCGGGGCGCAGGCGAGGAGTTCGCGCGCCATCGCGCGTATCAGCAGGGCGACCCGCTCCGGCACATCGACTGGCGTGTCTACGCCCGCTCCGACCGCCTCTTCGTGCGTGAGTATCGCGAGAACTCCAGCCTGCACTGCTGGGTGATCGTGGACGCCACACTGTCCATGGGGTACAGCGACGTCGAGGGCATCACGAAGCTGCGCTACGCTGCATACCTTGCCGCAGCTCTCACGCACATCATGCTGCGCGCCGGCGACGCCGTCGGTTTCGCATCCGTCTCCGATGAGCCGGTACTGCACATCCCGCCGCGCAACCGGCGCGGCCAGCTGCACGACGTGCTGATCGAGTTGCAGAAGCTGCGGCCGCGCGGCTCGACGCCGATGGCCGATGTCGTGGATGCCGCTGCGGCCGTGCTCCGCCGCCGCGGACGCGTCGTCGTGATATCCGACCTCCTCGCCGACGACGATGGCGCCGCGCTGCTGTCCGCCATCGGCCGGCTGCGCGCACGCGGCTCGGAGGTCGCCGTGCTGCGGGTGCTGACGCCTGAGGAAAGCAGTCGCCGCGCAATGAGCGACGCTGCGTTCTTCGATCCGGAACGTGCGCGGGAGACGGTCGTCGGGAGCACCACGGACCCCGCGTACGGTCATCGCCTGAACGAGTACTATGCGGCGCTTGCAGACGGCCTGCGCGAATGCGGCGCGGAGTACGTGGAGGCCGATACCGATGAGCCGGTGGAGCATGCGCTTTCCGCGTGGCTGCTGGCGCGCTGATCGTGGGACAGCAGATCCAATTCGCCGCGCCCGGCTTTCTGGTTGCCGGCGCCCTCGTGGCGCTGGCCGCGGTAGCGCTGCACCTGCTGGTACGCACGCCACCGGTGCGGGCACCGCTGCCGACCGCGCGCTTCCTCTCCCCCGTCCGCCGCGCGGCCGTGCGGTTCGTGCGCAGACCCACGGACCTGCTGCTGCTGGCTGTCCGCGTGCTGTTCGCCCTCGCCCTCGGCGCGGCCTTCGCCGGTCCGGTGTGGTCGCCGACCGGATCCGCTGACATCACGACTGTCGTGCTGCTGGACAGGGGTGCGGGCATGGCGTCGGTGTGGACGGTGGCTGTCGATTCGGCGCGCAGGATCGCTGGCGACGCTGAACGGGTGGCCCTCGTCGTCTTCGATACGGCCGCGAGCTGGATCGACGGCGCGGGGCTGCGGGCCGCGGCCTTCGACTCGCTTGCCAGTGCCGGGACTTCGTCTGCGGAGTCCGACTACGGCGCTGCGTTCCGGGCTCTGGCCGGCGCACGCAGCGGGACGGGCATGCAACGCGTTGTGCTGGTGACCGTGCCCCGATGGTCGGCCTGGGGCGAGGGGACGAGTGCGGCGCGGGGCATACTTCCGGGGAGGCTGGAGATCGTGGGGGACTGGAGTATGGAAGTGGCGGGAACCGCGGCGAGCGCGGTGACGCCGGAGGCGGCAGAGACGGAGGGGACGGTTTCGCGGCCTCCGGTCGCGGCTGAGGCCGGATCTGCGCTCCGGGACGCGGTCGAGGCGCTCGGCTGGAGGGGCGTTGATACGGCCGGCGGAAGGGAGGAAGGCGTGATTCGTTTCCGGTACGCGGCTGCCTCGGCGCCGGTGGGTTGGCGGTTCGACGTTCTGTCTCCGTCCGACACCGGCGCCGCACGGGTGTCGGGGGCAGGCACGCCGGGCATCGGAGGAGATGCGGCCGCGGCAGGAGTACCCGGGGTGGTGTTCATCGGCGGGTGGGCCGCGTCCGTGCCCCGTGCGGGACGGCTGGTACCGGGCGGCGCTGGCGACAGCGCGACCGTGTCTTCACGTGCGACGGGTGCGACGGGTGCGACGGGTGCGACGGGTGCGACGGGTGCGACGGGTGCGACGGGTGCGACG
>JAGTUV010000265.1 GCA_018224305.1 Gemmatimonadota bacterium | reverse complement strand
GTGGACCTCGGGGCGGGAACCGCGGAAGCGACTGCGTACGGCTGCGACCTCACGGCCGGCTACGTGGAAGAGAACGCGGCGTACTACTCGACCTGACCTCACCCGGTGGCGAAGGAATTGCTACCTGTGGCTCATCATCATGAACCGGGGGAGCGGAATGGACGCGTCGCAGATCTACATGGAGGAGTTCCGTCGTCGCGGGGAGCGTGCGGCGGCGCAGCAGGTCGGGCGCGATCAACTGCTCAGGGAGGCAGCGCACGAGGCCTATCAGGCCGCGTCGGACCGTCTCACGCGGGAGTACGGGTGGGAGGACGAGCATACGCTGGTCGTTATGCGTGGCCTCAATGGGGCGGTGCAGCAATGGATGCAGAAACCCGGTGCCGACTGGGATGCGCTGGGCGAGGAGATGCGGCGACGGGAAGAGGAGCTGAAGAACGGATTTCCGGACGGGGATGGCCATATTACCGGACAGCGTCGGGCCGGAGGCATTGCCGGAAGCGGCTGAGGGACAATTCAGCCGCGGATTCGCGGGAGGATTCGCGGGTAATGGATGCGCCTGGCGGATTCGCCTGCGGATTCGCACGGCACCTTGATTTTTCGCGGAAATCCGGTAAATTGAAAGAGTTGTGGAGGTCGGTGCGCCCCAACCGGCGTACTGACCTTTTTTGATGGTGGCCTCCTGGTGCGAACGGAGGCCGTAAGCCGGCAGAGGGCCGGCTCGCACAAGGCGCGCGGCATAGCGTCGCGGCCGTTCCATGTCAGGAGGACGTTTGACGTTTGACGAAATGAACCTGGCGGAGCCACTCCGCCGGGCGATCAGGGAGCAGGGCTGGGAGAGACCGACACCGATTCAGAGCAAGACGATCGGGCCAGCGCGCGAAGGGCGTGACATGGTCGGTATCGCACAGACCGGAACCGGTAAGACAGCGGGATTCCTGCTGCCGACGCTCGAGAAGCAGCTGCACAAGGAGGGACTCCACACACTGGTGCTGTGCCCCACGCGGGAGCTGGCGGACCAGGTGATGGAGGATGCGAAAGCGCTGACGAAGCACACGGAGCTGTTCTGCGGTGTGGTTGTCGGCGGCATGCCGATGCGTCCGCAGATCCGCGATCTGAAAGCGGGCTTCGACGTACTCGTCGCGACACCGGGCCGTCTGCTCGATCACCTCGAGCGCGGTAACGTGAAGCTCGACCAGGTCGAGACGCTGATCCTCGACGAGGCCGATCGCATGCTCGACATGGGCTTCCGCCCGCAGATCGAAGCGATCATGAAGTACATTCCCACGAAGCGACAGACGCTGTTCTTCTCGGCTACCATGCCGAACGGCGTGCACGCGCTGGCACTGCGCATCCTGAACGATCCAGTCTGGGTCGAGGCGGCGCCGCAGGCGACGGTCGCGGACCACGTGGATCAGAAGGTCTACAGCGTGCGGAGCGAGAAGAAGTCACAGCTTCTGATCGAGCTGCTCAAGGAGACCAACTGGGATCAGGTGCTCGTGTTCACGGCGACGAAGGCTGGCGCGGATGTGCTGATCGTGCGGCTGGAGCGCGCGGGTATCAAGGCCGACGTGATGCACGGCAACAAGGACATGAAGCAGCGTCGCAAGGCGCTGGAGGCGTTCGCGGACGGCAAGGTGCAGGTGCTGGTGGCGACGGACGTCGCTCAGCGCGGTCTCGACATCGAGGGCATCAGCCACGTCGTGAACTACGATGTGCCGCGTGATCCGGAAGCATACGTGCACCGCATCGGCCGTACGGGCCGCGCGGGCGCTTCGGGTTCGGCCGTGACGTTCATGTCGGGGCTGGAACTGGCCGCCATGAAGGACATCGAGCGCGTGGTCGGCTACCGGATCGAGCGCATCTCGCTGCCCGAATACGACTACGCCGGATCGCCGGTATCGGCCGAGACGGAGAACGCGAAGGCGGTAGTGAACCGCGGCGGCGGCCGTATGGGTTCGAAGAGCGCGGCCGGGTTGTCGCCGGAACAGCTCAAGGAGCTGATGCGCGTCGGCTGACGCCGGGCTGCGAGTTTTCGGAGATCGGAGGGGGTCCGCGGGTCGAAAACGGCCTGCGGGCCTTTCTGCATCCGGAGATCGAGGAGGTCCGCGGGTCGCAAACGGCCTGCGGGCCTTTCTGCATCCGGAGGCGCTGTTGCATCCGCTGATGCAGCGGGTGCAATATTCCGATCTGCCTCACGTCCAGGGTGTTGCGGACGCATCGCACGAGATGTTTCTCGACGATCGCGCCGCCTCGGCCGCGGCCATGCTCGCATTCTTCGAACGTCACCGGCGCCCTGACTCCAGCCGGTCCCGGGATTCCACGCATTCCGGTGCGGGATCGGCGAGTGGCGGCTGGGACGGGCGAGTGCAGGCACCGGCGCGACGAGTTCGATGAGGAGACGGCAGCGATGTATTGCCTGGTGCGCTGAGGCACAGGCGACCGTTCTCGATCACGCGGGAAGCATATCATGGGACGAATCGTCGGCGCAGTCCTGCTCGGCTACGTTGCAATGGCACTCACAGTCTTCTTGGGCCTGTCGCTGGCATTCGTCGGACTCGGCCCCGATCGCGCGTTCCGCCCGGGTGTCTTCGAGGTCTCGACGCTGTGGGTGGCCGTGAGCGTCATTGTCGGCTTCGGCGCTGCGCTCGCGGGTGGATGGGTTGCCCGGCGCATCGCGCGGCGTGCAACGGGCCCGCGCGTGCTCGCAGGAGTCGTCTTCGTGCTCGGCGCTGCGCTGGCACTGGCGACACTCGCCGGCGGGGGACCGGAGGCGACAGGCCCGCGCACCGAGGGCATCGGTACGTTCGAGGCGATGCAGTTCGCCCAGACCCCGTTCCGGGTCATGCTGGCCAATCCGCTGATCGGCGCGCTCGGCGTTCTACTCGGCGGCAGCGCCCTCCGTACAGAGCAGGCGTCCGCGACGGACTCGCAGGGGCAATCGTATCCGGGGGCCGCGTGACACTGACGGACGGTGCGGTGACGGGGTCCGTGAGACTGTGGCTGCGTGCAGAGGGAGCAGCCGCTCTCGTGCTCGCAGCCCCGCGATCGCGCTCATCTGGGCGGCGCACATCGGCTTCGATCGCGCTGTAGGCTACGGCCTGAAGTATCCGACAGGCTTCTCACACACGCACCTGGGTCGCATCGGACGGTGAGCCGAGCTGGGCCGATGCAGGTGCGTGTCGAGGTTCGCGCTGGACCCATACACTACTTCCGAATAAGGTTGTGCGATGAACCTGCTGAATCCGGTCCGCGGTGCATTCCTTCTGTTGGCCCTGCTCTCCGTCGGTGCGCCAGCCGGCGCACAGACGACGAACTACTTCTTCCCCGACGGCCAGCAATTCGACCCGGCGATCCCATCGCCGGAACAGTTCCTTGGCTACGAGATCGGCACGCATCACACGAGGCACGATCGCATCGTCGCATACATGCAGGAGCTGGCGCGGCTGTCGGATCGTGCGACGTACCAGGAGATCGGGCGCACGTACGAGCTGCGGCCGATGCCGGTTCTGACGGTCACGGCGCCGGCGAATCATGCGCGGCTGGATGAGATCCGGCGCCAGCACATGATGTCCACCGAGCCCGGCACTGATCCCGTCCCGACGGCGGAGCGGAAGGTGATCGTGCACCTGGGCTACGGCGTGCACGGCAACGAGACGTCGTCATCGGAAGCGGCGCTGCTGACGGCCTACTGGCTGGTGGCGGGGCAGACTGCTGAAGTCGGGCAGTTTCTGAGCGACGGCGTCTATCACGTGGAGCCGGTGCTGAACCCCGACGGCCGCGACCGGCACACGCACTGGGCGAACATGCACAAGTCCACGCCGTTTGTCGCGGACCCGCTCGACCGCGAGCACAACGAGGTGTGGCCCGGCGGGCGAACGAATCACTATTGGTACGACCTGAACCGGGACTGGCTGCCACTGGAGAATCCGGAGAGCCGTGCGCGCATCGATTTCCATCATGCATGGCGACCGAACGTCGTGACGGATTACCACGAGATGGGAGCGAACAGCACGTACTTCTTCGAGCCGAGCAAGCCGTACAGATCGTGGAACCCGCTGCTGCCGGAGCGGCTGTACACGGACATCACGCTCGATTTCGCCGCGCACTGGGCGAGCGCACTGGATGAGATCGGGTCGCTGTACTTCACGAAGGAAGTCTACGACAACATGTACCCGGGTTACGGCTCGAGCTACCCGAACTTCCTGGGCGGCCTGGGCCTGGTGTTCGAGCAGGCCAGTGCGCGCGGGCACATCCAGGAAAGCACGCGGCACGGTGTGCTGACGTTCCCGTTCGCCATACGCAATCATGTGCGCACGAGCATCGCCACCGTTCGGGCGGCCGTGCAGTACAGGGAGAAGCTGCTCGATTACCAGCGCGACTTCTTCGCGTCAGCTCTGCGCGAGGCCGAGCGCTTTCCGGTGAAGGCGTACGTGTTCGGTGATCCGCATGACAACGGCCGCAACCGCGCGTTTCTCGATCTGCTGCTGCGGCACCGGCTCGACGTGTACGAACTGCCGCAGGCCGTGCGCGCGAACGGCCACAATTTCGAGCCGGGGCGTGCATGGGTGGTGCCGACGCTGCAACCGAAGTTCCGCATGGTCCGCTCCATCTTCGAGCGCACGAGCGAGTATGCGGACAGCGCGTTCTACGATGCGTCGACGTGGACGGTATCGCTGGCGTACGGCATGCCCGACGCGGAACTGACCGGGCGTGTGCCGCTGGGGGCGCGCGTTACGGAGCCGCCGGCACCACGTGGACTTGGTGGCGTGCCGGTGAGCAGTTACGCGTACCTGCTCGACTGGAGCGATTACTACGCACCGAAGGCGCTCTACCACCTGCTGTCTAACGGTGTGCGTGCCGAGGCGGCGTTCGAACCGTTCACGGCGCGCACGCACGTGGGCGATCGCGAATACGCGCGCGGCTCCATATCGATACCGGTACATGCGCAGAACGTCGAGCCGCAGCGACTGCATGAGCTGGTGCTGGAGGCCGAGCGCCTGGCGGGCGTGCCGTTCCAGAGCACGGCGACGGGCTACTCGGCCGGCGGCGCGGACCTGGGCAGTGGCAGCTTCCGTCCGCTGGACGTGCCGCGGATCCTGATGGTGATCGGCGACGGCGTGTCGAGCGCGGAGGCAGGCCAGATCTGGCACATGCTCGACACGAAGTTCGCGATCCCCATGACGAAGATCGACTCCAACGATTTCGGTCGCGCGGACCTGTCGCGCTACGATGTGCTGGTCCTGCCATCGGGCAGCTACGGATTCATCAGCGGCACCCGGCTCGACGACGTGCGCCGCTGGGTGCGTGGCGGCGGCACGCTGATCGCCCTGCGCACGGCCGCGCAGTGGGCGGTCGCGAACGACCTGGCGCCGAACACGAAGCTGTCTCCGGCCGGCGACACCATCGAACTCGGCCGGCGGGACTATGCCGATGCGGCTGCCGTGCGCGCGGCGCAGGCGATTGGCGGCTCGATATGGATGACGGATCTCGACATCACACACCCGCCCGCGTTCGGGTACCAGCGACGCGAGCTGCCCGTCTGGCGCGATCACAGCCTGTTCTTCGCACCCAGCACCAACCCGTACAGCACGGTGGCGCGTCTTACGGACGAGCCGCACCTGAGTGGTTACATCTCGGCCCGCAACCTCGACCGGCTGCGCGGTTCGCCATCGCTGCTCGCCGACCAGCTCGGTCGCGGCAGCGTCATCCTGATGCTCGACAACCCGAACTTCCGTGGCTACTGGTACGGCACGAACCGGTTGTTCCTCAATGCGCTGTTCTTCGGACGGCATGTGAGCCTGCCGGCCGCGCCCTGATCGACAGAGGGCAACGTTCACTCACTTCCGTGAGGTAGACATGGGACGCCTGATCGGTGGAGTGCTGCTCGGTTACGTCACGATCGCTTTCGTTGTCTTCGCAGCGCTGTCCCTCGCCTACGTTGCCGTTGGCACGGATGGCGCGTTTCGGCCGGGCGTGTTCGACGTGTCTCCGTTGTGGATGGCCATCAGCATCGTCGTCGGCTTCGGTGCCGCGTTCCTGGGTGGTGTGATTGCGCGTCGCATCGTACGTGACGGGCTGGGGCCGAAGATCCTTGCGGGTGTCATCGTGTTTCTGGGCGTCGTGATGGCGCTGACGGCGGGCGGTGCGGCCGAGGTGGCCGGTGTACGCACGGAATCCATCGGAACATTCGAGGCGATGCAATTTGCGCAGACACCGTTCTGGATGATGCTGCTGAATCCGGTGATCGGCGCGATCGGCGTGCTGCTGGGCGGCGGTGTGTTGGGCCCGGGCAGGGCGAAGGCCGCGCCGGACGTGGTTGCGACATGAAATCGCGTATCCGACGTGGTTACGACATGACATCGATCGTACGAAGGTGAACCCGACTGCAGGCGCCGCGGCAGGCGGCGTGCGGAGCTGGCTGCGTCTGGAAGGACTCGCGGTTTTCGTGCTGGCAGTCGTGCTGTATCACAGCGCAGCCCACCCGTGGAGCCTGTTCGCCATCCTGTTTCTCGTTCCAGACGTCAGCTTCGCCGCCTATCTGGCGGGGCCGCGCGTCGGGGCGACCGTCTATAATCTGCTGCACAGTTACGCAGGACCGGTCGGCCTCGGCATTGCGCTGGTGCTGACCGGCAACGCGGTGGCTGTGCCGCTCATCTGGTCTGCGCATATCGGGTTCGATCGAGCGCTCGGCTATGGCCTGAAATATCCATCCGCGTTCAACCACACGCACCTTGGAGCCATCGGGCGGGCGGGGCACGCACCCCCGCCCGGATAAGGCAACGGCCGGCCCCGCCTGAGGGCGGGACCTGCGTGCTCCTATCACGAACTGTGGGTCAGCGAATACGTGCGCCAGCCGTCACGTTCCAGCGTGGGGCGCATGCCGCGGCAGTTCGCCGTCCAGCGCCCTCTGTATGCAATCGACCTTTTGCGTTCCCGCGTCTCAATGTGCGCGACGTGTCGTGTCGACACACAAGACGATCGAGACCGCGTCGATTGTCACATTCGGCTGATGTTCGGTAGCACGGGGGAGCGTCCACGCGCCAGGCGCTGCTTTCGGGCCGTCGGGGCGTTTCACGCGAACCGTCGCTGCGGCGCCGGCGACCGTGTGGGTCAGTGATCCCACCCCTGTAGGGCAGATCCGGTCGTGGGCGGCGCCATTACCTGACGGACGTTCAATCGTTTCCCGACAGAAGCCGGAGCCGGGTGTCCTAGCTTCGTTCAGGAAACCAAGGACCGATCCTCGACCAGGTAAGGCCGCCCTATGCCGACCACTGCGACAGCTGCCCCTTCGACCCCACCTGGCGCCGCGCCCATGGCCGGCGAGCCCGTAGCCGGCGAGCGCACGCCGCAGCGACTGAGCGAGCACACCGTCGAGATCGTTTCCGATTCGGGCGAGGGCGCTCAGAAGTGCGGGACCGTGTTCGGCTCCGTGTCGGCGAAGATGGGCAACGGCATCTGGACGGTTGAGATCATCCCGGCCGAGATCCAGCCGCCGCCGCGGATACCGGCGGGTGCGAGCGGGATCCGCATACGTGTCGGCTCGGACGCGGTGTCGAACTGGGGCGATGCTGCAGATCTGATGGTGGCGTTCAACGAGCAGGCGCTGCTGGGACGGCATCGTCTCGGTGCGCTCGCGGACGATGAGCTCATCCTGCTGGACAATCAGTGGAAGACGCACGCGGACGAGCGGATCCGTGCGGAGTGGGACGCAGCGATGAAGGAGCTGTCCGCGCGGCCGTATCGCATCGTAGAAGTGCCGATCGAGGCTGAGTGTCTGACGGTCGTCGAGAATGCGAAGAAGGGCAAGAACATGTTCGC
>JAGTUV010000264.1 GCA_018224305.1 Gemmatimonadota bacterium | reverse complement strand
GACCGACGGACATTCCGTAGCGGTATCCGGTCTCGAGGGCGCGCCGCCGAAGGAGCACCTCCTCATCAGTAGCATCCCCTTTGGGGATGTAGAGCTGATCACGCACGCGTGAGTAGTTGCCGCGCAGATCCAAGGAGAGCCCGCGGAAGAGCCGCACGTTGAGATTGACGAAGCTCGAGAGGTTGTGGCGACGGATGCTGTGAAGGTAGTGCGAGCCGCTCAGCCGGACGTTGGCGGATCCCCACGGCTGCTGGAACTGCACGGCGAGTGCGAGCTCGTGATCTGCCCGCTGCTCGGAGAGCTGGTCGTAGACGGTGATCTCGCCGTAGTCGAAGTGCCGCATGCCGACGGAGTACCGGAGCGTGGCGCGGCGGCGCGAGAATTCGGAGTAGGGGAAGATGCTGTACTCGAGCAGACCGGCGAGGCGCGCGTACAGGTCCTGATTGGCGTAGGTAGACGTGCCGACGTTCGCACTGACGCCGACGGACCACAGGTCGGCGATCGCCCGTGCAACGCTGGCGCGGGATTCCCAGTCGCGCTGTATGCTGCGAATGGTCCGATCGGTCAGGTCGAACTCCTGCTCTTCATATGATCCCTGTGCTGCGATCTCGACGATCCATAGTTCGGTGACGCGGTCAGCGCTCAGCTCGAGCTCGAACTCCTGTTCCTCCTCGCGGGACTCGCCATCCAGTTGCGCGTCGCCGCGTACGGAGAAGACCCAGTAGTTCCATGGGTCGCGCGCAGGCGCGGCATCGACGGTGTCGTCGGCGGATTGCTCGTCGCTCAGGACGCGGACGCGCGCCGCGGCGCTGGTGAGCACGGCATAGCGCAGCAGTCCCTGCGCAATGCGGCCGGTGAGTATATCGCGATCCTCGGCACTGGTGCTGGTCTGGCCGGTCGAGAAGCGAATGCCGATGCTGTCACCGTCGAACCGGCCCTCGCCCGTCATTGTGATGAGATAGCTGGCACCGCCGCCGCCGGTGGACTGTGAGGTCGCGAGCACGTATACGTCGGCATCCTGGCGATCGCGGACCCAGTTGACGAAGCGGATCTCGTTGCGGATGTGAGTGCTCTGGCAGTTGCGGGCCTGGCAGTCGATAAATACCGCAGGCGGCGGCTCATCGGACGGGAGTTGAGCGGCAACAGGCATGGCGGCCGCAGAAATGAGCATCACGAACAGAAAACGCATGGTATTCCCGGCTAATGGTGTGCAAACTTTCATTCTGCGATTGGCTTGCCGTACCTGCGAATCAGGCGGACAGGGGCTGGACGTTTCGTGGAGCGGTTTCGTTAAATGGAGCGGGACGTTGGTTACGGCCGTGCACGCTCGTTCTGCAGCGAGACGTGCGGTGGTGGAAAATCAGGCGGTTCGGTGGGCGCGCGCGGGCCGGATCTCGGTGCGTCGGATGCGGGCGGCCTGAAGCAGGATCGCACACGCGAGTTCGGGGTCGTCCATGAGGAAGTACCGACTGCCGGTCCGACCGATCTCTTCGAGCCGCACTCCGTCAGCATAGAGCTTGAGGTGTTCCGCGCGGGCGTGAGGCACGTTGATCGTACGCCTGGCGCCGTGAAAGATCGTGCGCCGGCTCGTAATGATGAGGACGCCGACATCGCTGGGCAGGATGTCGGAGGCGGGGCGAAGCGCTGCGCGCTGACCGGCCGCGGCAAACGGCTCGGCGCTCATGACCTGAAAAGGAACGCCGGGGATCGGGGATCGTCGGCCCTCGGGGAGCGGGATGCGGTCGGCGATGGTGGACTGGACGACCCAATGACATCGTTCGTCGGGCACGAGCGGAACCGGCGAGTGAACCTCCGGGACGTTGCCTTCGGCGATTCGGGCGAGCAGGCGGAGCCTGCTGAGCTGGGCCAGGTCCCCGCGGAGATCGCGCTCCGAGAGACCGAGCTGTTCCTGAAGGCGTGTGAGGACGGCATCCTCTTCGGGCGTGAGCCGCGCGTCCTCCGCCGCGTCGCGCAGGGTCCCGCGGTAGATGGCCAGGGCAGCCACGCGGATCTCGTTTGGCTGGAGGTCCCCCCTTGCCCGCACGGCATTCAATTGTTCGATCTCTTCGCCAGTGAGCACACCGTCATCGAGTGCCTGCTTGAGCAGGCGCTGGTACTCTGCGCGGATGCGCCGGCGGCGGCGCAGACCGAACGCGCGGAGCAGCAGGAGAGCAAAAAAGCTCGCCACCAGCAGCGGGATGATCCAGCTCGAATCCATGGGACGATGCTATGACCCGTCCCGCGCCGCTGCAAGGGGACGGCGGCCGGGGCATGGCCGGACCGGCCCGCAGCGCCTAGCTTTCATGTTGATCATCAACACGGAGGAGTTGCATGCGCAGGACAATGGCGGCAATCGCGATGCTGGCGTTCGCAGGACCGGCGGCGGCACAGCACGCGGGGCATGGCACGGGAGGCGGGTTGCCGGACGGCTGGCATGGCCGGGTGGACCGGGAGAGTCAGCAATTGGCGGATGTTCGTTTCATGACGATGGGCTCGACCTTCCATGTCATCACCGGGCCACACGTCATCCTGTGGAAGCCCGAGCATTCGGGGACGGGGGCATACACGGCGTCCGCGACGTTCCGTCAGGCGAAGGCGCCCGAACGGCCGGAGGGTTTCGGGCTGTTCGTCGGCGGGCAGGATCTGGGTGGAGCTGGCCAGGATTACCTGTACTTCCTGATCCGTCACGACGGCAGCTACATGATCCGGCATCGGGCGGGTTCGGAGGTGCACACGCTGGCGGACTGGACGGCACACGATGCGGTGCGCAGGCCGACGGCCAGCGAAGGCGCGAGCAATACGGTGGCGATCGATGCCGGCGCGACGCGGGTTCGCTTTCTCGTCAACGATGTGGAGGTGCGGGCCTTCGATCGCGTGCCGATGCTGAACACGGACGGTATCGCCGGTTTCAGGATCGGACATCACCTCGACGTTCACATCGCGGACTTCGTCGTTAGCCCCGCGCAGTAACGTGCCGTTCGCGGACCGGCAGCAGGCCGCGACGGCGGTGTCGGCGGCAGCGACGGCAGCGACGGCAGCGTCGCTCGACACGCTGCTGACGCCGGCCGCCGTGGTGGACCTCGACGTCATGGAGGCGAACCTCGAGCGGATGGCATCGTATGCACGCACCCACGCACTCGCGTTGCGTCCGCACACCAAGACGCACAAATCGCCGATGCTGGCCGCCGAGCAGATGCGGCGCGGCGCGAGCGGTCTGACGGTGGCGCAGTTGCACGAAGCCCGACTGATGTCCGCCGCAAGCGACGACATCCTGCTCGCGCATCCGCCGGTTGGCGCGCCGAAGCTCACCCGGCTGCTCGCACTGCCGGCAGGCACGCGGATCACCGTGGCGCTGGACTCGCGCGCTGCGCTCGAGCCGCTCGCGCGCGCAGCGAACGCTGCTGCGCGGGAGGTCGGGGTGCTCGTGGAGCTCGACCTCGGAATGGGCCGCGTCGGCATCGCCGACGCCGCAGACGCCGCAGATCTGTGCAGGCTGTGCACGCAGCTGGAGGGCGTGCGCTGGCGCGGTATCATGTTCTATCCCGGCCACATCCGCGCGCATGTCGACGAGCAGGACGAGGCGCTCGAGCAGCTGGACGCCCGCGTCCGGCACGTGCTCGACGTGCTGGACGGCGCGAATCTTCAGCCGGCCGTGGTCAGTGCCGGGTCCACTCCCGCCGCATTCGCGTCGCACCGCATCCACGGACTGACCGAGATCCGTCCGGGCACCTACATCTTCAACGACCGCACCACAGCCGCCATTGGCGCATGCACGTGGAGCGACTGCGCCTACTCCGTCCTGGCCACCGTCATCAGCACGGCCGTCAGCGGCCAGGCCGTCGTCGATGCCGGATCGAAGGCGCTGTTTCGCGAGGAGCTGCGCGGCTCGTCATGGGCTGGCTTCGGCGCGCTGCTCGACCGCCCGGACATCACCGTGAAGGGGATGTCCGAAGAGCACGGTCTCCTGGATCTGGCGGATACGGATTGGCGGCCGAAGGTCGGGGACCGCGTGCGCATCGTGCCGAATCACGTGTGCGTATCCGTGAATCTGCATGAGAAAGTGTGGGGGGTCCGGGGGGAACGGATCGAGCGGAGCTGGCCGGTGGCTGCGCGCGGCTGGGAATAGGTCCGGTATCAGCCGGGCGGGTGAACGTCACGGAAACGCTCACCCACCCGCGGCAGCAGCCGCACGCAACACCTTACAGCAGCTGCCGCAGCACGAACTGGAGTATCCCGCCGTGCCTGTAGTATTCGCGTTCCTGCGGTGTATCGAGCCGGGCCAGCGCAGTGAACTCCGTCGCCTTCCCATCATCCGCCTTGGCCCGCACGCGCACCACACGCTCTTCGACAGTCGCCGCGTCGAGTGCATCGTTGACGCCGCTGACGTCGTACGTCTCGAGGCCGGTGAGGCCGAGGGACTCGTAGCTCTGGCCATCGACGAACTGAAGCGGCAGCACGCCCATCCCGATCAGGTTCGAGCGATGGATGCGCTCGTAGCTCTGGACGATCACTGCGCGTACGCCGAGAAGGAGCGGACCCTTCGCCGCCCAGTCGCGCGATGAGCCGGAGCCGTACTCCTTGCCGGCAATGACCACGAGCGGCACACCGGCCGCCTGGTACTTCATCGACGCATCGTAGATCGACATGACCTCGCCATCGGGCAGATGCGTGGTCATGCCGCCCTCGACATCGGGGTTCAGGCGGTTGCGCAGGCGCACGTTCGCGAACGTGCCGCGCACCATCACCTCGTGATTGCCACGACGTGAGCCGTACGAGTTGAAGTCGCGCGGCTCGATGTCGTGTTCGCGCAGGTATCGACCGGCCGGGCTCTCCAGTTTGATGGCGCCGGCGGGCGATATGTGGTCCGTCGTGATGCTGTCGCCCAGCAGTGCGAGGACACGCGCGCCGCTGATGTCGGCGACGCGGCCGGGCTCGCGCGGCATGTCGACGAAGTACGGCGGATGCTTGACGTACGTGGAATCGTCCTGCCAGTCGAACCGCTCGGAGTCCGGCGTTGGCAGCGAGCGCCACTGATCATCGCCCTCGAACACCTTGCCATACTGTCGTACGAACATCTCCGGCTGGACGGACGCCTTCATCACGTCCTCGATCTCGCGTTCCGTCGGCCAGATATCCTTCAGGAACACGCTGCGCCCTTCCCTGTCCGTGCCCAGCGGCTCGTTGTAGGGATCGAAGTCCATGCGGCCGGCGATCGCGTATGCGACGACGAGCGGAGGCGAGGCGAGGTAGTTGGCGCGCACGTCGGGGTTGATGCGGCCCTCGAAGTTGCGGTTGCCGCTCAGCACGCTCGCAACGACGAGGTCGCCATCGCGGATCGCGTGCGAAATGGATTCCAGCAGCGGCCCGCTGTTGCCAATGCATGTGGTGCAGCCGTAGCCGACGAGACTGAAACCCAGCTGCTCGAGGTACGGCGTGAGGCCCGAGTGATCGAGGTACTCCGTGACGACCTTGGAGCCGGGCGCGAGACTGGTCTTGACCCAGGGCTGTCGGGTGAGGCCGCGCTCGGCAGCTTTCTTCGCCACCAGGCCGGCGCCGATCATCACCGACGGATTGGACGTGTTCGTGCAGCTGGTGATCGCGGCAATGACGACAGAGCCGTCCCTCAGCTCCACGGGCGCGCCGTCGACCTCGCATTGTGCCGTATGAAACGGCGCAGCGGTGGCGACCTGGTCGCCGCCTTCCGTCTCCCACCGCTTGATGGATGCATCGCGCGCAGCGGGCGCGGCGGAACTGCCCGGCCGTGCCTGCTCGAGTGCACTGAAAAACGACCGCTTGACCTCCGACAACCGGATCCGGTCCTGCGGACGCTTCGGTCCCGCGAGTGACGGCTCGACAGTGGAGAGATCGAGCTCGAGCGTGTCGCTGTACTCCGCGTCCGGCGTTTCTTCGGTGCGGAACAGCCCCTGCTCCTTCATGTATGCGCGGACCAGCTCGACATGCTCGGGGGCGCGGCCGGTGAACTCGAGGTAGCTGAGCGTGAGCTCATCGACCGGGAAGATGCCGCACGTCGCGCCGTACTCGGGCGCCATGTTCGCTATGGTCGCGCGGTTGGCGAGCGGCATGGTGCTCAGACCGGGACCGAAGAACTCCACGAACTTGCCGACGACGCCCTTGTTGCGGAGCATCTCCGTCACGGTGAGGACGAGGTCGGTGGCAGTGGAGCCCTCGGGCAGGGCGCCGGTCATCCGGAACCCGACGACCTGCGGGATGAGCATGGAGACGGGCTGCCCCAGCATGGCCGCCTCAGCCTCGATCCCGCCGACACCCCAGCCGAGCACTCCGAGGCCGTTGACCATCGTGGTGTGCGAGTCGGTACCGACGAGCGTATCCGGATAGGCCTGCGGGCGCTCCCCCTCGGTGTGGAAAACCACGCGGGCGAGATACTCCAGGTTCACCTGGTGGACGATGCCCGTGCCGGGCGGCACTACGCGAAAGTTGTGCAGCGCCTTCTGACCCCAGCGCAGGAACGCGTAGCGCTCGAAGTTGCGCTCGTACTCCCGTTCGACGTTGTGCTGGAACGCCATCCGCGTTCCGAATTCATCGACCTGCACGGAATGGTCGATGACCAGTTCGGCCGGCTGGAGCGGATTGATGCGCGCGGGATCGCCTCCCATGCGTGCCATCGCATCGCGCATCGCCGCGAGATCCACTACGGCAGGCACGCCTGTGAAGTCCTGGAGGAGCACGCGCGCGGGTGTGAAGTTGATCTCGCGGCTGGGCAGAGCATCAGGCTGCCAGCGGGCGAGCGCCTCCATATCCTGCTTCGTATCCGTGGGCCCCGTCTCGTGGCGCAGCATGTTCTCGAGCAGTATCCGCAGTGAGAAGGGCAGGCGGCTGATGTTGAGGCCGGCCTTCTCGAGCGCGTCGAGCCGGAAGATCTCGAAGCTGCGCCCGCCGACGCTCAGCGTCGCACGGGCACCGAACGAATCATGATTACGCATGGAGTTATCTCTTGCCGTCGTTGCAGGACTGTTCAATCCGCATAATGGCGAATCGCGGGCCAGCCTGCCACCCGACGGACCAGGCGCGGGGGCGGTGCGCATGGCGCAGCGGCGGCGCATGGCGCGGCG
>JAGTUV010000263.1 GCA_018224305.1 Gemmatimonadota bacterium | reverse complement strand
TCGCCTGGTGCACTCGAGTACGCGCGAGTGAACGGCGCGCCCGTCATCGACGTGAACGCGACCGCCGCGCGCAGTCCGCGCCACACGCGCGCACCTGCCATTGCATCCAGCACATGCCGGCGGTCCGACGACGACGGATAATGTTCGTCGGCGATCTCAACCTCCGACACACCGTATGTGTAGCCGAATGATGCCGACCATGCAGCGCCGATCCGTCGTGCACTCACCTCCACTCCGCGGGCGTAACCGGTCCCGGCGACGAACAGCGGACGCCGGCCGAGCCGGCCCGGCGTGGGATCCGGCAGCGTCAGACCGTCCGACAGGCGGGCGTACACGTTTGCGGCGGCGAGCCAACCCCCGCCCAGCCAGCGCTCGGTACCGACATTGATGATGTCGGCGCGCACGGCTGGAGTGCGATCGTCGGCCCACAGCCAGAAATGCGTGGCATGGAACGCGGGGTGAATGCTCGGTCCTGCGAGAGCGATCGACTGCGTGTGCTGCCACGTCCGGCCGAACGACACCGACAACGTCTGCGCGTCCGACACCATAGCGCGCAGCGCAACCCGGGGTGACACCCGGACCGCGGCACCGTTCGCGATCCGGGTCCCGCTCTCGAGCCGCACGCCCGTGTCCAGCATCAACCGGCTTCCCACCGGCGTGCGCACCACACCCCACAGGGCGCCGACCGTCAGTGCCCGGGCGTACGTCAGTCGCATGGACGTGTCCGGTCGCACGGCATAATAGCGGGGGAACGATCCGTCATAGTCGACATGCTGACGTGAGACTTCATAGCCTGCAGACCAGCCGGCTCCTGCCTGTGCATCCACCGGTGCCAGTACGCCGGCTATACGCACATAGTCGATGTCATTGCGACTCGCCTGCTCCGTCCACGCCGGCGTTTCCGCGCGCGTGCGAACCGTGCGTTCGTCGGTCCGCGCTTCGAACCGGCTGATGCCGAAGGATTGCGCCAGCGACAGGGGTCCCAGCGCCATGTGCAGAGTCATGCTGCCGGCCGTGTTGCCCCAGCGCGCGCGCGTCCGCTCGAGCACACCCTCAACGTCCCCCTCCAGGCGGTCCTGCTCCCAGAGACCGCTCGCTTCGAGCCGCATGCCGCCCGCGTTCAGGTCCACCCGCGCGGCGATGTCGTGGAACACGTACGGCAGGTCCAGGGTGTCGAGACCCATGATGTCGATGCCGGTCAGCACATCGAGGTGCGATCGACGCGCACCGACCAGCCACGCCCCGCGTTCGCCGATGCGCTGGTCGAGCACGAGTTTTGAACTCGTTGTAGAAAAGTCGAGTACGCCCCGCAGTTCGCCATCTCCCGCACCCGGCCGTGTCCGCATGTCCACCACGCCAGCCGCACCCTCCCCGATCGACGGAGGACGGACACCCGGGTGGAGATGAACCGAGCCGAGCACCTCCGGCGTGATCGCGGACAGCACGCCGACCGCGTGAACGGGGTTGAACAGCGGCACGCCATCGAGCGTAACCCGCGTCTCGGTCCACGGCGCCCCGCGCACCCACAGCTCCGCGGTGTAATCATCGCGCGTGCCGACTCCCGCGAACCGCTGCAGTGCACGGAAGACATCGCCGCCACCCAGGGTCACGCCATCCATGACATCCGCGTAGGTGAGCACACGCGTGTCCGTCGAGAGGAAACGCTCCTGGCGCTGCAACTCCGTAGACAGACGCGCCGCGTCCAGTTCGCCAGTCGCGTTGGATGCGCGCTGGAACAGCGACGCGGCACGCTGCTCGACGAGCACCGGGCTGAGCGATACTGGTGCCAGCTCCAGTCCGACGGAGACGCCAGCGTCTGCGGGCCTGCGTACGTCCACTTCGACCGTCGCTGAACGATAGCCGATACGTTCAATGCGAAGCCGGTACGTGCCCACGGCCACATCCGGGAAGCGGTACAGTCCGCTGGCCCCGGTGACGACCGTTCGTACGGCCGTGGCGGTGACTGTCGACGTCACGTCGATGATGAGCCCCGCGACAGCCGGCTCGAGCGAGACCACAGCGTCCGCCACCGCCTCACCCGTCCCCGCGTCGATGACCCGTCCACTGAGCGAACCCGCGGTCTGGCCATGCGCGCGCGCGGTCGCCGCGAGAACGGCGAGCATGAGCAGCGCGGCGGCGCAATGTGCGCGGCAGGTCGGGTAGTGTCGGATCTTTGGTGTCATCACATGTGGAATTCGCCAGCCTGTCGTTTTCTGACGGCGTGGACGAGGTCGGCAGTCAGACCGCTGCCGGTTTCCGGACGGACCTGTCAGAAACGAGGCACCTCATGGATTCCACCAGTAGACGCCGGGTCGTCCAGCGTCACACTTCGATCAGGAGGCTCAACCATGATTCGCACCCGTTTCCTCGGCACCGTGCTGGTGCTTGCCGTCGCTACGACGGCCTGTGAATCGGATCCAATCGCGCCGGACGCGGCGGAAGCGCTCGCGGACGACGAGCTTTCAGTTGTGCTCACCACCGAGAGCGGCGCGAGCGATCTACGCGGCACCACGGATAACTCCGACCGCAGCAACTCGCTCTTCGACCGCCTGGCCGTGGCGATCCCCGGCTTCGGCGGGATGTACCGCACCTCACGCTGTGTCGTCGCGCTCGTGCTGACGGCCGACGCTGACGTGCAGCAGGCTGTGTCCGTTGTCCACGCTGCCATCGAATCAATGGTCGTGCGAACCTGCCCTGACGGAATCCGGGTGGAGCCCGTGCGCGGTCAGTACACGTACCAGGAGCTGCGCCGGCTGCTGCTCGCATCGCGACCGCTCAACACCATCGAAGGCGTGGGCGGTGCGCGCATTGATTTCCAGGAGAACAGACTGGTGATTCTGGTTTCATCCCGCGCCGTCGCACGCGTGGTACTGCATGCACTGCCGCGGGTCGGGATTCCCGAGGAGGCCGTCCTGTTCCAGCGCGACCGCAAGCTGGAGCGGCCCTCTACCGTAACGACTCCGCTGCGGTGACCGGGCGGATCGTGTGCGCGTGACTCCCCGGCACGCGCACGATCCGCGCTATCGATCCGTCGCCAGCTCGTCCGCCTCTTCCTTCAGTTCCGCCAGTACGTCGCTGAATCCTGATACGTCTATCGCCGGCAGCATCTGCCCGCTGAACGGCTTGATTACACCCTGAAACTCCGGCACATCCGTGAATGCGTCACGACCGGCGTAGGCCAGCAGACCCATCATCAAGGCGAATGCGCCGGTAGTCATGACGGCCGCTCGCCAGCGGCGGAGCCGATCCATCGTCGATGACAGGCTCAGATGCAGCGCGATCGAGAGCATGAACAGACCAGACCACACTACCATGCCGAACGGGACCCACAGCGGATTGTCCGGGAACAGGAATGTCGCCCAGGCGTCGATCGACGTGAACAGCATCACCGGTATTGCCACCACGGCAACTGCGGCGAGGTGGCTCGTGAAGTTGAAACGGTTGATCACAATGCGACTGGCGACCGCCCAGATTCCCGCCCACATAACCGCGAACAGCACGAAAACGACGGCCACCGCCACAGCAGTGCTGCCGCTGTCACGCTCGTACGAGCCGAACCATGTGTATGCCGTCGCCATTGTCAGCGCGGCGATAAATGCGGCCGCCCGCAACCCGCCGTTATCGAACAGCCTCGATATGCCGGCGGGTTTCGTGCGCTCCTGCAGCGCGGGCGGCACCGGCTCCGACGGGTCGCGAAAACGCAGGATGGTGCGTCCAATGCGCACCTGTGTGCCCGGCCGCGCGATCACGCGCGGCACACGTCCCGGCGTATCCAGCGCCACCAGACCATTGATGCTGCCCAGGTCTTCGATCTCGACACTGCCGTCGGCGTTCACGTCGATGCGCGCGTGCCTGGCGTCCACGTACAGGTCATCGAGGATGAGGTCATTGTCGTATCCACGACCCACATTGAGCGACCCACCGTCGAGCCGCACACGTTCCTTCACGCTCCCGCCGCGCGAGTCCACAACTTCGACTATCAACGCCATGTGATGCGCTCCAGGTATCGCTGCGTGAGCGTGTCGATGCTCTCATGTGTCACACCCGACAGCGACAGCGTCGACACCAGTCCGGTATCGCTGCCGCCTAACACTGCCACCTTCAGCACCGCATCGTACAGCGCATCCAGCTTCCGATAGCGACGCAGACACAGCACGGCCCGCACCGGCGTCGACTGGTTACGTACGTTGCGCGTACCACAGCGCCATTTCGTCACGTGCTCTTCCACGCCGATCGGCGTGTTGTCTTCACTGAACACTGCACTGTAGAGCGCATAGAACCTGGACCGGCTGAGCGATGCCGTCGTCAGCAGTTGGTGTGTCATCTGCACGGTGCCGGATCGCTGATTGCCAGCGATGAAGAGATAGTCGTCCGTCGCACAGCGATGCGATGCCCTCTCGTATGGCAGTTCCCGCTCCCGTGTCGAGTAGCCCCAGCAGCGGAAGAACGGCGCCGGCTCCGTCACAGCCCTGTATGGTCCCAGCTCCACCGTCTTCGCACCATCATCGAACATCCCGTCGAGAT
Source organism: Gemmatimonadota bacterium (assembly GCA_018224305.1). Lineage (GTDB taxonomy): Bacteria > Gemmatimonadota > Gemmatimonadetes > Longimicrobiales > RSA9 > SH-MAG3. The sequence continues at coordinate 18,307 of JAGTUV010000263.1, read as the reverse complement.
ACACCGCCTGGTATTCGGTGATCTGACGCCCGATCTCATGCAGCATGCTGTCCGGCGGCTGGTAGTCCGGGGCAGATTCCAGTTGGACCAGTGCGATGGCATTCTCAACCGGCACCAGGAAGCTCACCTGCTCGCCGGACGTGGCAACGTTGATCCCGACGACGCGGCCGTCCTCCGAGATCGTCGGGCCCCCGCTCATGCCGGGATTGATCGATCCCGTGAAGTGGATCTTGGGGTAGAGCGTGTGCTGCAGGTGTCCGTTGAAGGTGCCCTCGACAATGCTCAGGCCGAGGTCGTTCGGATGCCCCAGTGAATAGAGGCGCTCACCCTGGGCCACCGCCACGGGCGCCAGAGTGAAATGGCGCGCCGGCCTCAGCTCCGATCGCAGGACGGCGAGGTCATGGACGACGTCGACCGCGCGAACGCTGAGCGGCGTAGAGCCGTCCGCCCCGATGAGTTCGATGCGGTGGCGTTCCGGATCATGCACGTACTCGGAAATGACGTGATAGTTCGTTACCACCGTGCCGTTCGAATCGACGAAGAAGCCCGTGCCGACGCTCACTCGTGCCGCCGACCCCGTCTCCACCACTTCGATTTTCACGATCTGCTCGGCGTACCGCTGGAAGACGCCCGAGGTCGCGGTACGGCTCTCCTGCGCGAACGCGCACGACGAGTGCAGCAGCAGCGCGGCCATCGCCGCGGCGGATGTTCTGATCATCAGAAAAGACCGTTATGGGTTGAGACGTGCGCCCTGAAGTACGTCAAGTATGTGGCAGGTGCTGACAGTGCCGCAAGTTTTCTTCATTATACCAGAGGCGCCGCAGTCTCCGTGGTCGCCCGCTCACTTCTCTGTGTCGTCTTTCGGCTGGCGCGGAAGCGTCAACGTGAAGGTCGAGCCTGCATCGGGCTCACTGCGCACACTCAAGTCGCCGTTCATGGCACGTGCGAGGTCGCGGCTGATCGCGAGGCCGAGACCGGCACCTTCGTGGGATGAACTGTGCGTTCGGCCGACCTGCACGAATGGCTCGAATATGGACTCCAGATTCTGGGCAGGAATTCCCATACCGGTATCCGCCACGTCTATTTCCGTATGTTCACGCCCGACCCTGTACGAGACCGTGACGCTCCCGCCGTCGCCCGTGAACTTGATGGCGTTGGTGAGCAGGTTGAGCAGGATCTGCTCGGTCTTCGAGCGATCGACATACACCTCCGAGCGGATGCCCTTCGGCCACGCGGTCGTGATTTGCTTGGCGTCCGCCAGAGGCTCCACCATGTCTCGCACGTCGGTCAGGATCCCGCGCAGCGCGACGTGCGACAGATCGTAGGTCAGGTGGCCCGCCTCGATTCTGCTGAAGTTCAGCAGGTCATTGATGATCCCGAGCAGATGCTGCTGACTGCGCCGGATGCGTTTGAGGTCGTCGATCTGCTGGGCATTTACCGGCCCTCGGATGCCGAGTGAAAGGAGGTCCACGTACCCGCCGATCGCGTTGAGGGGCGTGCGGAGCTCGTGGGATAATGTCGCAAGAAATTCTGCGCGCGCGCGATTCGCCGCCTCGGCCTCGGCGACGCGTCGCGCATCCGCGATCGACCGTAGTTCCGCCTCCCGGCGCTCCGTAAGGTCGCGCGTGACCTTGGCGAACCCCACGAGCCTCCCGTCTTTGCGCAATGCCGCGATGATCACGTTCGCCCAGAACCGCGTGCCATCCTTGCGCAGTCGCCAGCCTTCGTCCTCGAAGCGACCCTCGGCACTGGCAACTTCCAGCTCGTACTGCGGCAGGCCGCTGTCGATATCGGCTTGTGGATAGAACACGGAAAAGTGGCGACCGATGATCTCATCCGCCGCATATCCCTTGAACCGCTGCGCGCCCGGGTTCCAGGTCATGATCACGCCGGTGGGGTCGAGCGCAAAGATGGCGTAGTCGCTGACGCTCTCGATCAGCAGCCGGTAGAGTGCCGGGTCATCCCTGTCCGGTGCGGGCTGTGTCCATTCAATGGGTTCCGCCGCACCACCCGCCCGGTCCGCCGGGGTTGGGGCAGTATCGTTGGCCACATCGTCCATTGGCATCGATTCGGACCTGGCTCCGGATTGCGACAACAGGTTACGCCGGTACCATGATGATCACGCCGGCGCCTCTACAGCGCTGCACTCCGCGTGCCGTCGGCGCGTCCGGGCGCCGGCCCCGCCTCCGCTGTGAGCATCGGCATAAGCCTTTCGGAGCGGGGAACTCCGCCCCCTGCCGGCCGCGGGCGAGGCTCTTGCCAGGTGCCGCTCGCCGGGCCGATCCACGGTATGCTGCCGTCGATCGGCTGTCTCAGTTCGAACACGGCATTCCCGCGGCTTCTGCAGTACCATTGCTCCGGTCCCGGCGTCCCGAAGTCGCCCTTCGCGATCGGATACATGACGTGCGACAGGACATCCGTCCCGCGGACGAACGCAATGAGCGTTGCGTCGTCGGTGGTCTCGAGGCCCGTCTGCCGCACCGCCGGCCACGACTCGCCGAGCACCGAATCGACACGCTCGTACGTCGTGCGCGGTCTGAAAATGCACACGCGGTCCCAGTCTCCTTCCACCGCGCGGCCGAAATCCGCTGCACGCGGCGACGTGACGAGCGCCTGCTCTATCGTGAAAACGAGCGAGTCACTCGATTGCGACATGCACGCTGAACTCATGGACGCCAGCAGAGCGAGGCCGGCTGTGACGCGGGTGATGACAGTCATTCCCTGCCTCCTGTCCAATGTGGGTCATTGCGGGACTCCTCCGTTCCATCGCTACGCGCCGCCCGGGGTCGACGTGACTGGACCGTTCATTGCACGAGGTCGGGCGACTTCAGAAAGGAGCCCATGTGATTCGAGTTCTGACCTGTCTCGTACTGCTGTCCGCGTGCGCGGACATGGGGCCTGCTCGTGTAGAGATGCCGGCCGATTCCGCTGCCGGCGAAGTCGCCTTCGTTCTCGCGGGCCCGGGCGGTGCCGCGCTCGTTGTCCCGGTTCATATCAACGGGCATGGACCGTTCCAGTTCGTACTCGACACGGGCGCGACGATCACGTGTGTGGATGATGCGCTGGCAACGACGCTGTCGCTTCCCGATGTGCGGGGTGTCACGGGAACCGCGGCGAGCGTCGGTGGTCAGGGCACCGTGCGTCTGGTGAGCGTGGACTCAATGAGCATCGGCGCAGTCCGCGCCCATGAGCTTCAGGCCTGTGTCGTCGATCTGGAGCATCTGGGCGGAATGGGCCTGGAGCTCGACGGGCTGGTGGGCCTGAATGTGCTCAGGGAGTTCAAGGTCACGCTGGACTTCGAGCGGAACATCGTCACACTCGAGGAGCCCTGACCATCATTTTCCGACGATCACCAGATTCGTCTCACGCCTCGCCACCTCGCCTGTCCTGCTGTTCGTAACGCTCACCAGCACCACATACGCGCCCGGCTGAAGATCCGCACCCACCTCGCGGTCAGTGCGCACGATGCCGTCCGGGTCCGGCGCCGCGTCCTCCGTGAAGTCGATCGACAGTGCGCTCCGACTCGAGATCAGAGAACTCAGCCGCGCAAGCAGCCCCTCATCGCGACCCGGCGCGACCACGATCTGCACGCGCATCACATCGCCCGCACCGGCATTGTAGAGCTCGTAGTACATGCGAAAGGCGGAGCCCTCGAGCAGCGCGTGACCCTGCGCTGGCGCGAGCCGCGATGCGCCACGGACCCAGGCGCCGTTGCGCGGCTCGGCTATCACTACGTCGCTCAGACTCAGTGCATCACCGGTGAACGAGGGGATATCACGACTGGTTGCGAGAACCTGCCCCTGCTCCAGGTCGTAGCCGTTGATCACCGACAGCGTGATTCGCGCCGCCTTGGCAGCCCGCAACCGCAGCGGAACCGCAGTCCCCACCACCGCATCCTGAGGAAGCAGGCTCGTACGCGTGAACGCGATCACCGTATCGCGCCGCGCGATCGATTCCGTGGCCGGATCGCCAGCGGAGAACAGGATCCGGAACGCGTACGCGAGCGGCATGCGCGCGTTCGCCGGACTGAGCTGACCCGCGTGTACGCCAATGTACGCGACGATCTCCGTGCCGCCCGACGCGCCGAAGGCGTACAGGTTCATGGACGCGGTGAGTGGACGCTGCAGCTGAGGCGCGGCGTTCTCGCTGTTGAGCAGCTGACCGCCATGAGTACGCGCCTCCGCGAGGAGATGGCCGTAGCTGAGCTGCGCGTGATCGATACCGCGGTCGCATCGCATGTAGTACGTCGCGAGCGATGGATCGAAGGCGTGCAGACGCGTGGACCAGTCCACCATGTCGCCCGGTACCGGATAGCCGGGATTGACCAGCTGGCCCGTCACCACATTCTGTCCCCGACAGAGCGGATACGGCTGGGCAAGGAAGTAGTCCGGCCGGTCGGGGCCGCGGTCGAACTCGTAAACGGGCTGCACGGGCCCGGGACGGGAGTACGTCCATGCGATCCGTTGAATTTCGGGGGTGTCGGTTGATGCCCTACCCCTCGGCGTCATCCTCAACTCATGCGTCGGTTCGCCGTGCCGCAGGTAGATCATGCCGCGATCGTCCAGCAGCTCCGGGTCGGGCATGGTCGAGTCCGTCTGGAGCGTGCTCGGTACGGCCGCACCGCGGTATCCCGTCCGTCGATAGTTTCGCAGCGCGTACTCGAGCCGGCGATGGTGCACGGCCAGGCGCTCCTCGACGCGGATTCCGGACAGCAGCGCACGCCACTCCCACTTGCGGCGGATCCATGATGGCAGGCCGTCGGTCAGTGTCGTCCACTCGGCCATTTCCTCGTCGCTCAGTACCAGCCTGATGTCGTCGAAGTATCGATGCAGGGCGTCACCGGATGCGTCGGCCAGACCGCGCAGATAGGCAGCGGCGCCCGGCAGTGGGTCCTCCTCGCTCATCATGCGCGCGATACCGACGATGCGCGCAGCACGCGCATCCGGCGTCGTCACCTGTTCGGCCGCTGCGCGCGCCGCCCCCGGTTCCTGACGCGCGAGTTCGAGTTCGCCCAGCGCCATCCAGTATGCCGGCCCGCGCATGGTGTCCGGAACCTCCCGCAGCGCTTCGGCCGCCGTCCTCAGGCTTTCGGACTTTCCAGTCGTGACTGCAACCGCGGCCAGTTCCGTCACGATCTCCGGCCATCCCGTGTCCTTGACCACCGCCGTGAGCAGCCGGACACCCTCGATCTCCGCGTTCGTGTGCCGGTTGACCGGCCGGAGCAGTGCGCCCTCCGCATTCAGTACGTGCACGTCCGGTCCACGCACGAGGATCAGACCGAGGAGCGCGCGCAGGAAGGGATCCGTCGAATTCGTGCGCCGCTGCTCATTGCGCAGCGACATCGCCGCCCGGCGGGCCGCCGTATGATCACACGCGGTGATCCACTGCCGCAGGTTTGCGGCGGCCTCTTCATGCCGGCTCGACTGCTGGCCCTGTCTCTCCAGCAGCCGATCGAGGGTCGGCGGCGATACGCGACCATCCGGGAAATGCCACCCGCATGTCGGCGCGCTCTGCGCATGGACAGACAGGGCGGTGGCGCAGCACAAAACAGCTGCAATGATTGATGCCCGGACCATGTATGAATACATGCGTCGTAAAATTCTGCCCGGTTCAGGACTTACCGGCACGCGATCACGACTCATCAACCGCCAGCAGTTCGATAGCCGCGTCATATCTGTCGCCGGGCACGAGCAGCGTGACGCCCTGAGCGGTGGGCCCTGCGAAGCCCGGCCCGAACGCGCCCGTCAGCGGCCCCTTCAGCATGACCGGTATGCCGGACTGCTCGAGTGCCTGCTTGTCCAGTTCCGCTTCGAACATCATCGCGTACTCCTTCACCGATATCCAGTCACTCATGGAAATCCTTTCGTGGCGAGTCTGATCATCGTTGGCCGTCCCGATCGCGATCGCATCAACGGGCGCGCAGCTCGAGACGATGCGTCGTACGTCCGTCCACGGCATCCCGGCTGAACAGCAGCGGGAAGAACTGTCCGTTTGCCCAGAGCGGGAGCAGGTTGCCGTAGAACGGGCTCCCGGGCTGCCCTGACTGACCGGGGGCGCTCGTCACGCGCGAATTGTCGAAATCCGCAAAATCAATGATCTCACGGAACGTCGCTCCCGTGGCGGCGATCGTGCCTCCGCCGCCGTTCCGCTCCACGGCGGGCAGATCATACGCAGCAACCAGCCAGTGCGGAAACTCACTGCGGTGGATACGTCCCCATCGCCATTGCGAGCGATCGGACCCCTGCCGCGCGACCAGTGAATCCACAGCGGCAGCGAGGGCTGTCGCGGAGAGTGCCCGGCGGCGGTCCTGCGACGTGTCGTCGGCGCGAGCCTCCTCGTCGAGCTCCTGGAGCCAGTAGCGGTGCAGTGCTGCCTCCGGACTCGACCGGTGGTAGGTGCCGTCCCATGCGGCGAGTTGCATGCGAGCCCACTCCACCAGAGCATCGTCTGCCACCCATCCCGTGAACAGCGGGCGATCGCTCACGATCCACGGGTAGACCGCATCATTCGCCATCAACTCGAAATCCTCCGCAGTAAGCCGTGACGCGCCCGCGAACATCTGGTCGATGCGATCGCGGCGCGCGCTCGGGCCGCGCGGAAACATGAGCGGCGGATAGTAGCCCGGCGGCTGTATATCGTTGTTGGCGGTCGCAATCCAGCCGCGGTCCGGATTGAATTCCTGCGGCAGTTCCGTGTGGCTGCGGAAGCCCTCCCATTCGTACCTCCCTGTGCCGGGTACCGGCAGTCTGCCATACCAGCCGGCCGTGCGTCGCGGAGAGAGAGCCGCTGCGAGCCACGCAATGTTTCCGTTCACATCGCCGCACATCATGTTCTCGCTCGGTGCATGGTAATACGCCATCACGTCGATGAACTCGTGGCAGTTTTCCGCTTCGGCCAGACGCAGCGCGGCCAGGTACCCGCCAGACCCGGGCTCGTTGCTGGTCGAGCGGACCGCATACGCCAGGTGGTGGATGGAATCGACATGGAAAACGGGTCCGTTCCTGCTGAACCGATGACGCACGATGCGCGGCGCCTCACCGCGGACCGGGATGGTGTCGATCACAGTGCGAAGTGGATACCACTCTCCGCGCCAGCGCGCTTCGTTCAGGTTGGCTGGATTCAGCTCCTCGACGAACACGTCGGCCTGGTCCGTCCCGACAATGGTCAGCCCCCAGCCGATACGGCCGTTATGGCCGATCGCCACGCCCGGAATCGCCGGTTCGGTCGCGCCAATGACACTGTAGCCCGGCGCGTTCAGGTGCACGAGATAGCGCAGTGACGGATTCGTCACGCCGCGATGCGGATCATTGGCAAGCAGCACGTTCCCGCTGGCGGTGAGAGCACCGCTCACCACCCAGTTGTTACTGCCCGGGGAATCCTCCTGCGCGCCGCGATTCTCCGATGTGAGGGCGTCCTCCCATTTGCGATACTCCGGCAGCACGGGTGGGCGCGGGAACCCGCTGCGGAAGTGACCGAGGGCGTCCACCGCCTCCTGGGAGATGACAAACACATCGAGCCCGTCCGGGATGCGTAGCTCGATCCACGCCGCGCGGCCGGGCGCCTCCTGGCGGTTGACCTGCTCGATGCCGGACCGTGCGATGCGGCGGGCGAGCATGAGCTCAGCACGCGCGGCGCTGATCGGCAGCGCAGTTGCCACGCGTCCTGTAGAAGCTTCCGGCGTCCAGCGGAGGGGCCGCAGCCCCGTGAGCTTGTACTCCACCGGAAGGTTGTCACCGGCGGCGTCGATGAAGGCGTTCACACCGTTGGCAAACGCCTCGAAGATTTGCCGGCCGTTGGGGTGATAGCTCGAGAACTCGGCATCCCACGATCCTCGATACATGATCAGGCGCGCGAGACGGTCATGCTCGAATGCCTCGGGGCCCAGGATCTCCGAGAGGCGTCCTTCGTTCGTGCGACGCCACATGTCAATCTGCCACAGCCGGTCCTGCGCCTGCACGTATCCCTGCGCGAAGAACATGTCCGCCTCGTTCTGCGCATAAATGTGCGGTATGCCCCACCGGTCACGGAGTACCTCGACATCATGCCGGAGGCCCGGCACGTCGAGCGTGCCGTCGAGCTGCGCGAGTGACTCGCGCGCGAGACGGTCGAAGCCGTTCTGCGACGCCTCCAACACTCCCGCGCCCACCACCGCAACCGCACCGATGAGGGCGAGATGGGCAGCAGGCGAAGCTGTCGCGCGATGTCCCGTTGGACGCGTGTTCAAGGTCTGCTCCTGCTCGGAGACCCGGGGAGATGAGCCAGTGCGGCCGCAGGGCACAGTCAGTCGGTTACGACGGGCGCCTCTCCATACTGCCACTGCTCATTCATTCGCGCCACACCCGCTGCCGGGCCGTTTCGGCGCACGCCTTGCAATCCGTCCCCCCGAACAGGCCGGACTTCCGGCCGACACACCACATGATGCCGGGTCAAAATGCCGATCTCGTTGAAGCCGAAGCACCTGGGCCGCTACACCGACCTGGCGCGGCTCCTCGTCAAGTACGGCCGCCGCGACCTCGTCGAGGGTACCGGCCTCGAGGACGCGCTGCCGAAGGACGAGCGCCCGAAGCGGGATGAAGGGGACGCGCCGAAGAACCCTGATGCCGCCGCGCTGGCTGATGACCTCGAGAAGCTCGGCCCGACATACATCAAGCTGGGCCAGCTCCTCTCCACGCGCGCCGATATCCTGCCGATCACATACATGGAAGCGCTGTCACGGCTCCAGGACGAGGTCGAGCCGTTTCCGTCCGCGGTCGCCGAGAAGATCATCGAGGACGAACTGGGCGTCCGGATCTCGAAGCTGTTCGAGACGTTCGAGTCGGAGCCGATCGCGGCGGCATCCCTGGGGCAGGTCCACCGCGCCACGCTCCGCGACGGCCGTAAGGTCGCGATCAAGGTACAGCGGCCGGATATCCGCGAGCGTATCGTCGCCGATCTGGAGGCGCTCAACGAGATCGCCATGTTCCTCGATGAGCACACGGAGATGGGCAGGCGCTATGGCATGGCCGGCATGCTCAACGAGTTCCGCCGCTCACTCCTGCGCGAACTCGACTACGAGCGCGAGGCGCAGAACCTGTCCGTGTTCCGCGAGAACCTGAGCGAGTATGAGATGATCGTCATACCCGCGCCGGTCATGGATTATACGACGTCCCGCGTGCTGACGATGGAGTGGATCGATGGCGAGAAAATCACCGACGTGCCGCCCGTCCGTCTGATCGAACTGGACGGCGCAGCGCTCGGTGACGTCCTGTTCGAGGCGTACCTCAAGCAGATCCTCGTTGACGGCATCTTCCACGCGGACCCACACCCCGGCAATGTCTTCCTCACCGATGACGATCGCATAGCGCTCATCGATCTCGGCATGGTCGGCTACGTTACCGAATCGATGCAGGAGAACCTGCTCAAGCTGCTCATCGCGATCAGTGATGGTAAGGGCGAGGATGCGGCGGAGACCGCGGCATCGATGGGCGAGCGGATGGAGGACTTCAACCGCCGCAAATACACGCGCGAGATTTCCAACCTGGTCGCCATGCATCGCGACTCGACGATGGGTGACATGGATGTCGGGCGGGTAGTCGTCGAGATCACGCGCATTTCCGGCGAGAACGGCGTGCGCCAGCCGGTCGAACTCACGATGCTCGGCAAGACACTGCTCAATCTCGATCGCGTCGCCACCACACTCGCGCCCGACTTCAATGTCAATGAATCGATCCGTGAAAACGCCGGCTCGCTCATGCGGCGGCGCATGCTGCGCCAGATGTCACCCACGCAGGCGCTCGCCGGCGCGCTCGAACTGAACGAGTTCATCCAGGAGCTGCCCGGCCGACTCAACCGCCTGATGGATCGCGTCGCGGACAACCGCATCCGCATCAAGGTCGATGCAATCGACGAGAACGCGCTGATGTCCGGCATCCAGAAGATCGCCAATCGCATCACCACGGGGCTCATCCTCGCCGCACTTATCATTGGCGCGGCCATGCTCATGCGCGTGGAGACAGCGTTCACGATCATGGGCTATCCCGGCTTCGCCATTCTGCTGTTCGTGGGCGCGATGATCGGCGGACTCGCGCTCCTCTACGACATCATCAAGCACGACAGGAGGGAGCGCGGCCGATAGGAGCGAGCGGCATAAACCCCACGCGCCTCCGCACCCCTGCCTCTGCGAAGCGCAGCTAGGGCTCCAGATCCATCCGCCGCAGCAGCGCCATGAACCGCGGATCATCGCGCAGAGGTTCGAGCGCCGGGTTGACGCGACTCCACGGCAGCCAGCCGTGCGCGGGTTCGTAGTCCAGCCAGCGGAACGCCTCATCGTAATTGCCGAGAGCGGTGTGCAGGTCCGCGAGGCCGAGGGCATTCCACGCCGAGGGTTCGGCTTCGAGCTCGGCAGCGATGCGCCGGGCATCCGCCGTTCGACCTGCCAGCGCGTAGGTGCGGCCGAGCGCGCCGCGCCATCCTGGATTGACGGCCACCGCACGTTCATGGGCCGCTATCGCCTCATCGTACTCGCCGACCTGCGCCGCACTGGTTCCGAGCACGTACAGGAGAGCGCCGTTCTCGGGGTAGTCGGCAAGGAGCCGTCGTGCTTCGCTCAGGGCCCGACCGGGCTGGCCGCTGTAGAGGTAGATTCCCGGGATCCAGACGGTGTGCAGCGGTGTCAGCGGATCCAGCTGCTGCGCGCGCCGGTGCGCCGTCAGTGCCTCCTCGACGCGACCATGCAGGACGTGGTACCACGCGTGGTGGTAGTGGTTCATCGGCAGGCTGGGGTTCAGTACGCTGGCCCGCTCGAACGCCTGCTCCGCATTCTCCCAGTCCCACTCGAAGTACGTCTTCACGTCGGCCATCACCGCCCACCCCTCCGCCAGCTGCGGGTCCAGTCTGATGGCTCGCTCCGCGGCCGCGCGCGCACGCCGCCACGCATCCGGTGGAGGCGCAGGGCCATGTCCGAGCGTTACATGTGCGAACGCCAGACCCGCGTTCGCCAGCGCGTCCGCAGGATTCTGCGAGACCGCCTGATCGAAGTAGCCGATCGCCGTTGCGAAATGCTCCGGTGTCGACTGATTGAGATGGTACATCCCGCGCAGGTACGCTTCATAGACCGCGGGATCGACGGCTGGCTTCTCCGCCAGCCGTGCGGCGTCCTCGGGCCTCACTCTCAGACGGATCGCGTCGGCGATGGCGCGCGTGAAACCGCGATACAGTGCAGCCACGTTGGGCAGGTCACCGTCGTACGAGCCGGACCAGACTTCGCGCTCCGTCCCGCCGTCGTACAGCCGGGCGGTGATGCCCACCAACTCTCCATCGCGGAACACCGACCCCTCGATCACGCCATCGACGCCGAGTTCCCGTGCGATCTCACGAATCGACTTCCCGCCATTACCGTACTGCTGCATGGTCGCACGGGCGATTACCGGTATGCGCAGCTGTGCAAGCTCCGATATGAGCGCTTCGTGCACCCCCTGCACGAGGTAATCGTCTCCCGCATCCATCGCCAGGCTGGTCAGCGGCAACACGGCCAGTCGATCCATGGATGGCCCACGCACCGCGCTGGACACGTTCCAACCGGCCAGGCCGGCAACCGTCAACCCCGCCAGGATTGCCGCGACTCGCCGCATGCTCCGGCGGCGCGGAGCGCGTGCAACGATACGGCCCGTGGAAAGCACATCCGCGAACGCAGCAGCCGTGGCGAAGCGATCATCCCGATCCTTGGCGAGCGCACACTCCACCGCACGCTCGACGAAGACAGGAATCGCCGGGTCGCTCGCTCGCATGGCGGGGACCCTGGCAGTCGCATGCTTCGCAACCAGCGCCTGCGGCGTCGGCGCCGTGAACGGCGGACTGCCGACGACCATCTCGTGCACGACGCAGCCGAGCGCATACACATCCGCACGCGCGTCCACTTCGTCATTTCCGAGCGCCTGCTCCGGACTCATGTACGTCGGCGTGCCCATCGCGAGACCGGTAGCCGTCAGCCGCTCCCCGCCTCCCATCTCCAGGGCGCGGGCGATTCCGAAATCCGCCACCACCGCCTGATCGCCCGCCATCAGGATGTTCTCCGGCTTGATGTCGCGATGCACGATCCCGCGCTCGTGGGCATACGTGAGCGCGGACGCGACCTGCTGCGTCAGGCGTATCGTCTCCTCCACCGTGAGCCGCCGCTCGCGCTCGAGTCGCCGCCGCAGCGACTCGCCGTCAATGTGCGGCATCACGTAGTACAACCGGCCGTCGGCTTCGCCAGAGTCGAATACGGGAAGAATGTGCGGATGCACCAGGCCCGCTGCGATCTCGATCTCGCGGAGGAACCGGTCCGGTCCCAGCCACGCAGCCAGTTCCGGTCGCAGCACTTTGATCGCGACCGTGCGGTTATGCCGGGTGTCGCGCGAGAGATATACCGTCGCAGTAGCGCCCGTGCCGATGACTTCGAGCACTTCGTATACGCCCAGCCGCCGGCCACACAGATCCACTGCGCCGACATCCGGACGGTCGGTGAGCATCTCGTGCACCGCCGGTGCGAGCACGCTCTCCGCCAGACCGTCGAGGTAGCCATCCGAGTCTGCGGCCGTCTCGATCAGTGATGCGATCTCGGCACGGAGCACCGCGTCATCCCCGCACTGCGCGTCCAGCCACTCATCCCGCGCGTCGGCGTCGATCCGACGGGCCTGCTCCAGAAGTTCGGCGACGCGATCCCAGTCGATGTGCCTGCTCATTTTCACGCTCGCTCCGATCCATACTCGAGGTCGCGGTACAACCACGCCTGCGCTGCGGCCCAGCCGCGTGTCACCGTCGCTGTGGAGATATCGAGCGCAGCTGCCGTCTCCTGCAGTGACATGCCGCCGAAGAACCTGCATTCCACGATGCGGCTCAACCTCTCGCTGCTGATCTCCAGACGGCCGAGTGCATCATCGAGCGCGATGAGCGCCTCGCGTTGCGCGATACTCCGGTCTTCCTTCGCCGCAACAGCTGAATGATCCAGCGATGTGCGTCGCCAGTCACCGCCCCGCTTCCGCGTACCCTGGTCACGGGCATAATTCAGGAGGATGTGGCGGATGGCCTTCGCCGCCGCGGCCATGAAATGGGCCCGCGAGTTCCAGCTCCTGTCCGGCTGACCACCCAGCTTGAGATAGGCTTCGTGCACGAGCGCGGTGGTGTTCAGCGTCTCGTGACCCGTGAATCTGCGGCGCTGGAACTGCGCCATGGCATGGAGTTCGTCGTAGACGACGGCGAACAGCTCGTCGAAAGCGTCCTTGCGACCCCGCTGCAGGTCATCGAGCAGGCGTGCGACCGTTTCGGTCCTGGACATGTGGGCGATGGGCAGGAGTGGCCGGATCAGGGTGCGGCCGGTGCATCGACCCCCCGGTGAGATAGGCACTTTCCCCCGTAAAGGCAAGCCTTGCCGCGGCCGGATGATCGAGATACGGGGATTTCCGTGTTTACTCCATCAGGAGGCCCATCGACCTGACTCACCACTCTCTGGAGGCACCATGATCACCACCCGCAGACTCACCGCATGCTTCATCGCCTGCCCGCTCGCCCTTGCCGCGTGCGACGAACCCCTCTCGCCACCGAGTTCCAGCGCTGTTCAGGTGTCCGTCTCCAGCGATGCCCGCCAGGTCACAGTGCCGTTCGAGTCGCACTTCTTCACGACAGAGACGACCCTCGCGCCCGACCCCGTTTGCGGCGCCCTGCCGAGGCTCCTCAACATTCAGGAAGGTTCGGGCGAGGCCACCCATCTCGGGCGCTTTTCCATACGGATCTCGTTCTGCGTCGATGCCACCGATATCCTCGACGACGGCCAGCTCACCGAGGGTGAATCCCTGCCCTATGACGGGGGCGTGGGCGTCTTCACCGCGGCCAATGGCGATGAACTCCACATCACGATCGCCGGCGCCGTCCTGCCCAGCGATCATCCCGATTTCGATTTCGAGTTCGACGACCCGTATGTCGTTACGGGCGGCACGGGCCGCTTCGCCGGCGCCACCGGCGGCGGTACCTCGAACAGCTTCGTCCGTCTCGGCGTAGCTACGACGCACAACTGGGCCGGCTCGCTGACCTTCCGGCCCGGCCGTTAGTCTGCTGATGCGCGGCCCCATCGGGAAGACCGATGGGGCCGTCCTCCGGACGATCTGCCGTCGAACGACCTACAGGAGCTTCGTGTAGAACGTCCATGCATGCACCTCTCGCTTCATACGCCAGCCCGTCACCGCTCCGTACGACATGCGGTAATAGCGCACCGCACCATCCCGCGGCGGTGTACCGTCGATCAGCACTTCGACACGCACGACCATGTCTTCCGGTGCCCCCCGCGCCCTGACCGACGCGAACGTCACTCGCTGGCCCGCGAGTATTGAATCGAGCTTCGCCGGAGTAACGTCGCCGACACTGCTGATATCACGAAGCTGATCGCGAGCATGCTCAGCTCGCAGCCATTCCGACAGCTCCTGCGCCGCGCCATCCTCGAGATCCGTGTATGCAGTAACGCCGCGCCAGCCTGCGAACGCGACCACACCCACTACGAGTAGTACGGCCTGGGGACCCTTGAGATGGAGCGTCATCGCACCACCCTTTCGTGAGAGGGAGCCGGGAGGGAAGTGCGCTCAATATGCTCCCCGGATGCGATCCGGACCAGAATCTTCGACGGCTCGCTCCCGTTCGCTTGACGCGACTCGACGTCGCCCGCTACTCGCTCGCCAGGCCCGGGGCCATGGATCGGTAGTATTCCGACTGCGCAGGGTAATAGTCGTCGAAGCTCGGCAGCGGCGCGTCTTCCCGTGATGCGACGAGCATGTCGAGGTAGTACTCCCAGCCCGGCCCGACACTGCCGGCGTCGATGTTCGCGTCGAGGTGGTGTGTCAGGCGAAGATTCGTAACGCCGCCGGCCTCGCTCAGGTGTATCTCGAGATGCCAGTTTCCGGACGCGTCGATCGTCGTGAGCGCGAGGTGGCGCGGAGCTTCGCAGGCTTCAATGCGCGCCTCTCCCTCGGCAGTCCCTTCCTCGAAACCCATCCTGTACCAGATCGTACCGCCCGGCCTGCCCTCGCCTCTCCAGCTGGCAAACCAGCGGGCTGTGCGCTCCGACTCGGTAATGCTCGCCCACACATCGTCGATCGGTGCGCGGAACGTGCGCACAAGCACGAGATCCCGGCCATTCGCCGTGGGCAGCAGCCGTCCGCTCGGCTGTGGCGTCATGCTGACTTCCTCCCCCCTGTCGACTTCGATCTGCAACGTTCGCGTCGCGTGCGATACACCTCGGTTTCCAGCGCATCCAGCCGCTGCGTCCACGGTTCGCGCAGCTGCGACAACCACGCCTCCAGTGTCGCCAACGGCTTCGCGTCCAAGCGGTACAGCCGCTGCCTGCCGCTCACTTCGTCGACCACGAGCCCGCATTCCCGCAGCACACGCAGGTGCCGGCTGATCGCAGGCCGGCTCACGACGAACCGCCCTGCAATCTCGCCCGCCGACAGCACACGCCCACGCAGCAGGAGCAGGATGTCCCGGCGGATCGGGTCGGCAATGGCACTGGCGACGGCATCCATGAATTAATGTAACCGATTGGTTACATGTGCGCCAGAGCCTCGCCGGCGTGGAGCCGCTCGGGACCTGCGGCCTCCACGGCTATGCATCGGCAGCTCAGCGCGTTATTCGCCGCCGACCGTCGCCAGCGCGACGTAGTCGTGATCGCCGACCTGCATCTTCACCCACTTGCTGCGTGCCCCGCAGCTCGGACAGAACACATGCTGGTCATCGATCATCTGCAGCTCGACGGGCGTGTCGCAGGCGGGACACGGCGCGGACACGGTGTCGAATGCGTCCGGCCTGAGTCCGCTCTGCGCGAGCCGGACACCCATGAGGATGCGGGGCAGCCCGAACATCGGGCACATGGAACCTGTGCAGCGTGCGGCGAAGTCGAGGCAAACCACTTGCGCATCGGCAAGCGGCGCCTGCCCGTCGTGTGTCGGCGCGTCCGTGATCACGACCCGCACATCCTGGTCGCACGCGGAGCAGTACGCAGTATGGCTTTGCATGGTGCCCTCCTCGGTGGAACATCAGGGACGTCTCGAAAACCACTCGTATCTCTGCATCGACGCGTCCACGGGCAGATCGAACAGCGGACAGCGGATGCCCTGACACTCTTCGGCATGCTCGACGCAGATGATCCCGGGCGTCTCCATGGTATCGGGATCCATCTCGTCGCTCGTGACGGGCCGCACGTACACGTGCACAACACGGTCGAGCGCTGCGCAGTACGCCATGTGCTTTTCCATCATGCGTGCGGACCTTTCAGGCCAGTGTCACCAGCTCCGCGTCCGCGGCGACGCCGCGCAGCACATCTCCCGCACTGCCGTGCGGGCAACCGAACACGGCCGTGGCGGCGGCATCGGCCGTCATGCACGTTGCCGCCATGACCGTCAGCGAATGACCGGCCGTCGTGCGCGGGGCACCGGTCGCAGGATCGAGCAGGTGGTGATACCTCCGGCCGCCGTGCTCGAAGAACTGCTCGTAATCGCCTGACGTCGCGACCGCGCGGTCGCGCAGTACCATCGTGCCGGCCAGACGTGACGGGTCGGTGGCGGACCGGATACCGACGCTCCACCCCTCATCGTCGAGCGAGCTGCCGAGCGCGTACAGGTCACCGCCGACATTCACGAGCCCGTCCGTGATGCCCCACTCGCGCAGTGCTGCCACGGCCCGGTCGACGCCGTACCCCTTCGCGATGCCGCCCAGATCGATCGCCACGTCCGGGTCGCGCAGCACGATGACGTGCCCGCCGCGGTGTCCGTCGATCTCGATCTGACGGTACAGTCCGCGGCCGGCCAGGCGCTGCACGTCGGTCAGCTCGGGCGGCGCGCTGCGATGCGTCACGTTCCACAGTTGCGTCGCGCGTCCGAGTGCGGGATCGAAGCTCCCACCCGCTGCGCCTGCCCACCGCAGGGCTTCGCTCACCACTGCAGCCGTGGGCGCCGCTACGGCCACGGCCGTGCCCGGCGGCGCCGCGTTAACCCGGCCTATGTCGGAGTCCGCCCGGAACCGCGTCATCAGCCGCTCGACCGCACGCAGTTCGTCCGTGGCGGCAGTGAGTGCCGAATGGCCCGCCCTGTCGTCACGCGTTACCACCATCAGTTCGGCGGTGGTCCCCATCACGGGCACTGTGCGGCGCACGATCCGACGACGCGCGACACCGATGCCGAACGTCGATACCACGAACGCGCCCGCACCGAGCGCAAGGAAGTCCCTCCGCGAGGGACCGCGCGAGTCATTATGCTGCGTCATGTGTGCTCCTGGCCGTCTATGCGGCATACGCTGGCGCAGGCGCCGCAGTTGTGCCCGCAGCCGCTGCGCTGACGCAGTGCCGCTGCGATGCCGAACAGCACTGCGAACGCGATGATGGAAGCGATGATGGTCATGCATGCCTCACGATGTGAACAGACCGGCGAATCCCATGAACGCCAGCGACAGTGTGCCCGCAATGATGAGCACCACGCCGAGGCCGCGGGCCAGGTTCGGCACGATGGCGAGTTCGGTCTGCTCGCGAATCGATGCCATGAGTACGAGCGCGAGCGTCAGGCCGAGGCCTGCACCAATCGCGAAGAAGAGACCCTGCACCAGGCCGTAGCCGCGGTTCGTCTGGAAGATCGCGAACCCGAGGATAGCGCAGTTCGTCGTCATCAGCGGCAGAAAGATGCCCAGCTCGCGGAACAGCGTCGGGCTGAACTTCTTTACGACCATCTCGACCAGCTGTACCAGCGATGCGATCACGACAATGAACGAAATGATCCGTAGATAGGGCGCATCGACCAGTATGAACCGGTTCAGGAACCATGCGGCTATGGCAGTCAGCACGAGCACGAAGATGTTCGCGCCACCCATGCGCAGCGCCGTCGCGACGCGGCCCGACACGCCCATGAACGGACACAGTCCGAGGAACAGCGCGAGCGTGAAGTTGTTCACGACCATCGCCGAGATCAGGATCCAGAACAGATCGCTCATCGCTCACCTCCGGCGACTACGGGCATCTGCGCTGCGGTCCTGACGACCGCCTGGTGCGGCCAGCGACGCGGCTGCGGCCGCCGCACGCCCTTCTGCGAGCGCCATGACAGCAGGAGCAGCAGGATGCCGAGAGTGAAGAAGCCGCCCGGAGGCAGAATCATGATGATCCACGGCTCGAAGCTGTCGCCCATCACGGGCACACCCAGCAGCGTGCCGCTGCCGAGCAGTTCACGCACACCGCTCATCAGCAGCATCGCGATCATGAACCCGGTGCCCGTCCCGATGGCGTCGAGTGCCGACCGGGCGACAGTGTTACGCGCAGAGAACG